>CAZMCS010000030.1:0-11854 GCA_964565085.1 uncultured Muribaculaceae bacterium
CCACTAGTTCTTTGTAGAGGTGCTTTATTTCCTGCAGTTCTTCCCGAATCTCTTCTAAAACCTTAGTGCTCAAACGTAAAACCTCAATAACGGTTATGCAAATTCAAATTTATGTATATTGATGATTTTTTCAGTTTTTAGCTGAAGAACTGTAAGGGGTAGAAATAAGACTGCATTTATGTTTGCGTTTGTAGTAGACCAACAAACCCAAGCTAACAACAGCCACAACAATTGCAGCCCCTATGACTGATGTTGTTGGGGAAGGCTCTTGATGAGGTTCAGGAGAGGAAGATATTGTAGGTTTCATTAATGGGTGGTTGTCTTGGTTGTACTCGTCAATAACATACGGTGTGTCTCCTATACTGTCGCAGTTTGTGTCTGTTCCGTTGTAATCACTCCAGTAGTTGCTTTCCCAGCGGTTATAATAAGATGATGCAGTACGGCTATACACATTCTGGAGATTACTAATTATATTATTACAAAAGCAATTGTTATAGTATGGCTGTTCATCAAAAATTTCATAAATCTTCCACGCATCAAAATCTATTGAAATCCCAATCTCATTTCCTATAATCGAGTTTTCTCTGAATTCATTTTCATAAGCTCTACCAAGAATAACTCCATATTTACCCAGAGACATCTTATTACTTAATAATACGTTGTTAGCTGACTTCTCATCTAGACAGATCGAGCAGTACACATAAGAAAACGTATTATTCTCTATTTTATTGTTGTTACATTCTGAAACAAAACCCAATTCGATACTAAGAAAAGTTTGATTTTCAAATGAATTATTCTTAATAAAGTTTGAATGACTAGAGGACAAAGTCAACATGCTAATTCCACCTAAAAATTCATTACTCGAAATTTCTGTAAATGAAATCTGACCAGAAACACCATAATTATTTGTGATTAACGTATTTTTATAGACCCTGCAGTTCCTACAGTCACCCAAAAAATAAATGCAATTGCCGATACAATTTATTATTCTGTTTTGCTCGATAACTATGTTATTTGATTCTGATACATAAATACCAGAACCAAAGGAATTAATGACCATATTTCTTATGGTTATATTGGATTTACCTGAAAATGTTATGCCATAATATGCATCTACGCCTTTTAGCTCAAAACCTAATCCATCCACCACAATGTTGCTACATTGAATTTCAAGAGTGTAATTAAAAACGTCACCTTTTAGAAGGTAGAGGTTACCAATTCGATCAATCGGCAATGTCGACGGCTTGATGTCGCCATCATTTGTTATGTAAGCGTTTTGCGTGGGCGGAGGTGGCACATAAAAGTTTGCTTCAACTACACCAATACGAATTATTTGTGTAAGTGTTGACGCTAAAATCAGAAGCACAATCAACAACGTAGCATTCTTTCTTTGATTCATAATCACCCCAACAACCTTTTTTAAATCATTTTGAATAAATTCTTTTTCGTCAAGGTTTCTTGACTAAGCCTTGTCAAGGTTTCTTGACAAAGAAGTGGTGGCGGGGGTGGGACTTGAACCGCTGAGACTTTTCTTTCCCGAAAGAAAATCCTCGCCAAAAGAAAGGGATTTAACTTTTTTATTTTCCATTTTTTTCGTCTCCAAATCGTTATATTATACAATAATTATTACACAATAACTAAATATAAGAGTATCGCAAATAGATACTATGATGATTAATGCACAAAGCAATCCTCTCAGAAAGAGAAAGAAAACTCCTAACCAAATACCTAAATGACGAAACCATAACCGATGTTACTTTTAGAATGCTTAAATTAAGAATAAAACGCAACTACAACTGCATAAAACAAGATTACAAATTACTGGAACAAGTAATGGCTAAGCTACAACAAAAACACACATAAGGCTTCATTTAATTCTATTCCACATCAGACTTAACTTTTAAGCTAAAGGGTACCTTTTCATTTAAGTGTGTATACACACCATTTTACGATTACATTAATTATAGATAATTAAAAACTGGATTTTTTGATTAGTAAAAATCATTTAGAACCTATTTGATGAATTAAACATCACAGTTTCATGTTAGTTAAAATTTTTTTGTGCTTTTCCCATTACCTTAGATAGCGGAGAGCCACATCAAGAATATAAAAATAAAACAAGCTCAACTAAAGAGCTATTTTTTTATTATCTTGAATTCTCCGTATCATACAAATGACTTATCCCTAAACCAATAACTACAAAGAGTGCCACAAACCCAAAAAATTGCATTAACGCTTTGTAAAATGTTTGCGTAAGTTCTGAATAATGTGAACTATAATAACTCCAGCTACTACCAGAAGGTAACGCATTTGCCGCTTCGATAAATGCAGTTCCAGAAGGATAAAGAACAAGCCCAGCAGATATCGCCAACAAAATTCCCATAAATATGTATACTCTGGAGCCTGAACTCTTTGTCGCAGCTCTATTAGTAGAGGATACTTTCTTAGCATTATCCAAACAAGACCGATTGAAGAATAAACCTGAACTTTTTGTCGCAGTTTCATTAGTAGATGATACTGAGCTATTTTGGTGAAGCGCAAGAGAACATGCTCTGCACAAAAATTGCCCTTTATATTCTGGGTGCAATGTATCTGATGTCCACGGATACCCATCAGTAGTCCTACGGTCACATATGGCACATTTACGCAATCATCTAACCTCTAACCGCTAAAGTTAATCTGGACTTTATTCATAAGTTTATATTTAAAAATTTTCGTATAATCAAGTCTATATTGGGCAGCATAGTCATTAGAAAAGGTGATGACAACTATTTCTTGGCATTAGATTTTATTTTTTTTTTACTGGCTAATTTCTTTAGTTCACTGATTGATGGTAATGATTCTCCGTTTTCCACTTTTGTTATTAGATTGTTAGTTAGTGATAGATAGTCACTATGCACTTTTTTGATATCGTTATGACTGTTATTCATAACATATGATGCAATTAATAGTATTACAATGAAGAGTGCCATTCCAATTGTTTTGTTTCCGTTGATATCAAAGATTCCCTGATAAAATAATGTGGCAACGAGAATAATGATGCCTACAAATCCAGCAACCCAAATAGAGTATGACGCATTAATTTTAGTTTGAAGATAATCATTGAAAACAGTTATCTTCTGTAATTCTATATCCTTATCCAAGCCCTAAACCCTAAGTAATACTTTCAACTGAAGTTACTATTAAATAATTAACTGAAAATTATTTCCATGGTTATCTGATTTGAGTATTTGTGCTCATCAGGTTATCTGTTTTAATTTTCTAAATTTATCTGTTGTATATCTAATAACATGGTTTTAGTGTTAGGTGGGTTACGTTTGGGGCTAAAAATAATTATGTGAATTACTCTATTGTTGGGGGTGTATATACACTCAAGTGAAAAGCTTAGGAATTTTGTTCCAATCATGCTCCCAGACCCATTGTATACACAGCTGTGAGGAAAGGTTCAGTTCGTGTTAATGACAAATCTTAAGAACATATTATCTTGTAAAGAATAAGACATGTTGACTGTTATCTTCGCAATCTTTCAATTAACTCCATTTTTACCGACGAATACTTCGGTACCTACCATTACTCCTACACCTACTTTGGCACAATCCTCTGACCCTTTTATTTCTTCTTTAACAATATTGCCAATTATTCTCTCAATAATAAACGTGGTAATTTTAGCATATACTTTGAAAATTAACAAAGATAATTCTGGTTTTAGTAGATGGGTAAATACAATAAAACAATCCATCCTATCAATGAACGTGGTCAGTTCACCACGCCTTCAGATTACAATTGCAAATTATGGCGAAGTACCTATTGACTCAATAAGCGTTGAAGCTGAAGGTATCATTAATACCGAAAAAGAGCAAAAAACTGTTTATAAAAAAACATTTGATTGCACTTCAATAATCATGAAGTCAGAAAAAACATACATAGATTTGGACAAAGACTTCGAAAAATTCCTTCTTGCTGAAGATTTTATAAATCAGCATTTTGAGGATGTACCAACAGGTGAGACAGACTGGCTGGATGATGAACCCATTTACTACAAAGAGACCTATACTCATATTAGAAAACCCTTTACAATTAATCTCTCACTGAAGACTACTTATAAAGTTCATAATACAACTAAAACAATCGCTAAGAAGTATTCAATTTCTTATGATTTTATTGACGGCTATGGAGACCCAAATCATTTGTCCGATTACGATTGTCAGTACTCAGACAATTATGAGATTAATATTTATGAGGAGCGGTGGACATCACGTTGAAAAATATTGGTGATATGTGGGAAAATCTCAAGGGAGTACACTCAAACGTGGGAAAAGATAAGGAGAAGGCTCAGGGTTTCTAAGTTAGCCCTGTGCCTATTTTGACTTACCTCTAAAGTGTTATTTCTCAATCCACAGTGCATTTAGAGGTTCTGTGTACCCAAGTTTAATATCTTGTATAACATAACGGCTTGCGTCTTTTGGTGGTATGTTACCAGAGGGAAAATCAAAGTAAATAATCGCTCTATATGGTCCGCATTTGTAAAAATCGTCAGGCGATATCTTTTTATGATAAGGTAAAACAGTAGCACTTTGGTAGTCATAATCGATTCCGGTTATGTTTACTACTCCGTTTTGATAGTCGTATATATGGAAACCGGCTGGGTTGGTATAACCAGTGATTCCGCATATATTTACCGCTGACTCTAAACTCACACCATCAAGTATTAAATCGAACTTCGATAAGTAGAGGTTATGTGATAGTCTGGAATCATAACATACGAGCTCAACCTTAACAACGTTCACAGTTCTGAAGTTCTGATATGCATTTCCTTGGTCATCTGTGAGATTCCTTATAATCCTTTGTTCTTCAACTCGAGGTTTAGTGTGCAGGATTTTAATGTCATATGGGGAATTCGGTGAGGGAGTATCAATCGGATTATGGTCTTGAGAAAGAGTCTTGACTTGTTGAGTATCAATGTAACCACCCAAATCGTCACAGACGACTTTTATTTCGTAAAGTGTATCAGGTAATAGGTTTTCTATTGAACCGTAAATAAATTCTTTCTTTGTAACTCCATCTTTTTCAGTAGAAGATGACATATAAGCCAGATTCCAGCTTGACCCGAGATTGTTAGTCAAACTAAAGCCAGTCATACCATCAACAGGAGAACAAAAAAGTCTATACCAATCAATGCTAAAATACTGGATTTTGTCGATTTTTATGTAAATTGAATGACTTGTTATATCCTCTATCGTTACCAAAGGATGAGTGCCCTCATAATACAGCGTTATTACATCCGGGTTGCTTTCATTCCGACCGCTAAAATATTCTAAAGTTCCATTCGAGCCATTGTAATATTCTATAGGCTTCTTTGTCGCCCATAAATTATTATTTAGAGCACAAAATGAAGATAACCCAAAAACTATGATTAATGCAAACCCAATGAAAAATAGGTTCCGTTTTTTTATGTTTTAATCCTCCAAGATGTATACCGCTTATTCTTTTACGCTTCTTTTTAATACTTATGGGTCAGTTTACCAACTTTAATCAAATATGGTGACATGGTTGACCCTTAAATTAATGACTAAAAAGGTAACTGGAGAGTATCAGCTAATCAAAGAATTCATCAGAAGTTCCGATGAAAAATTCACATAAGGACCGTTTAATTCTATTACATATCAGACTTAACTTTTCAGCTATAGGATACCTTTTCATTTAAGTGTGTATACTATCCCCAAGTATATTTTGTTAAACAATCTATCTAATAATCAAATAATGTATTCATAGAATTATTTTAATAGAATTAATCATGTTTCTATAATAAATTAAGATTTTATTAGTCAATTATTAACTCAATCTAATTTAATTTTCGAACAGAGGTAGGGTATACATAGTCGTATGAAAAGGTCTTCCAACTATTTCGCGGTATTAGTTTTTATTTTTTCTTCTTCTAATTGGTTAAGTCTACTAATTTCAGATTCATTGGCTAAGAATTCTTTCAATTCATTGGCGAATATTCCTGATACTTTCTTATAGAACCAATCATAGAAGTCTTTTATCAATCCCTGATACTCACTAAAGACCGATTTTACCTCTATTTCTTTATGCGTTTTAAGATAATTCTTAGAACCCGCTGTCCAAGTATTGTTGCCATGCCACGAAAATAGAACTTTATTGTCAAATAAAATTCTTGATTGAATTTCATTTGGGTCACTTCTAAAATTCAATTGAGCAACGATAATGGGTAAACCAATATGTTGATTAAATCTTCGAAGGTCTTTAACAAAATAGTAGCAGTCATACAGCTTTAGCTTAGCAACCATTTCATCATATTCTTTTCGTAGGATTTTATTCTGTAATTGGTCACAAAAATTACTATTGTGGCTAATCAAAGAAAAAGTACTTGACAAATAGTTATGTATTAAACGTGAAAGCTCTCTTAAAAAAGCTTGAAATTTATCTCTCTTAGCAATATCCCATATACTAATGGCATCTTTTTCGTAAATAGCAATTTGTCTTTCAAACTCTTGATAATTCCGAATGACAAAATAATGCGAGGTAGCAAGATTCTGAATACCGTTGAAAATTTTAGTACCTTTTAATTTTTCCCGTTTGTCTATTAAGGCTACTATCTGTTTACCTATCGGTTCGTTTTCTATTATTGGTTTTTCTTCAACCAATTAAATCAACTGTTCTCTATTCCAACGCTATTTGATGATAATAGCTTTAACTTTTGCCATCCAAATATTGATTGGTGCTATAGGTTGGTAGTAAACCCATCTGTGGATAAGGTACATTAAAAAAAGCAACATCCACAGCTAAATAATCAAAAACAAACAGGCTAACCCCTATGAGGAATTAATTATTAGTTTCTAATTGGTGGGGGCAAGATTTGAATCCGCTTATGGTTTTTCTTTTCAGGTTTATGCGCCGCATTTGGGGCAATTGGATGATTTGTTGATATCATAACTGGTTTTACAGTAAGCACAAAGTTTGAATATTTGTTCAGTGTTGGGATTAATTTCACCCCTGAGACATTTTTCCTTATAATCCCCTCGTGATATAAAATTAGTACATTTTTCAGCCTCTTTACCATCTTCTAAGTTAAAACCAAATTTTGCACAGTAAAGTGACTTAATAGTGTACGTCTTAAAGTTGGGTGTAAAAAGTCCGACGTCAATAGTATCAGTGTATGAATAATCTCTATAATATTGACAATTTTCACACAGTTTTAACTTTTTTTGCACATCAGCTTCTTCATTCGCAGTCACCTTATAACAATCCATATGCAACCAAAGATCATTCCATTCTTCATGATAAATTTCAGAAATCCATTGCTTATAAGCACGATTGCTTAATAAACCAAATCCTTTTCCGCATTTTGGGCAGTTGACCATATCAACACCGAATGGACCAAATTAGAGCATTATAATTAATAAAACTTTAGAAGCTAATCAATAACTTTTTAAAAAAAAAGACACTAATATCATGAGGTAGTCTATTGTTTATTATTAAACAACAAGTCACATTTATTTTAGTAATAGGGCTATCGTATATTATTATTTATTATATTATTTAGTATATTATGTATAAGTATAGTATTAATTAATAAATAGATAATATAATACATATAGATATAATAAGTATATTAATTAATAAAAAATATTTTGTGACTGTTAGACTTGTAATTTTGTTTGAGGTTTTGTAATTTTTTCTTCATGTATCTTTTTTGCATTTTGTATTGCTTTTCTGATTTTTTCAACTAAAGGATAAAAATTTTTCCAATTTTTTTTAAAAGTTTTAATTCTATGTTCCAAGTACAATACACACCAACCTTCTTTATGTAAAAGTTCTTTTGCTTTTTTTGTGAGTAAATTAGAATAAGTCATAACCAGTAACGCAGGTCGACTTTTGTAGTTACGTCTGCTTAACACTTGTTTTTCAACAAAATCTATTCCATAAGCCCTTTTTTGTGCTTTGAAATTTTTAACTTCTATTGCTACTTCTATTTCTTTTGTTGATTTCTTAGTCACTACTATATCCATACCACTACCCATTTTATACGTAGAAAGTTTTCCAAACTTATTGCAGTCAACAATCCAACCGTCTCTTTTTTTATAAAGCGTTTTTACTGCTTGAGTTATTATTTTTTCTCCAATCATTCCCCAAAATTCATTTTTATGTGAAGTCCACTCTTCATCACCTAAGTGAAAAAAATCTTCACTATCAACTATTTCTTTCTTATTTGAGTCCAATATTTCACCTGGAAGGTGAAAAGAGCGTTTTTCTAAACCTCAGAGCCCATTTTGTCTAAGGCAACGAACTTTTCACCTAAAAAACAGAAATTTTAGATGATTTCCATTACAGCATTTTTTTTCACCCATATTCCTATATGTTTCAACCACACCATTATATGTAATAAAAGCATAACATATAAGTATTTCATACCAATAATGCATAGTAGTGATTGTATATGAAAAACGAGGTTGAATTACCTGACGAAGAATGGCTAATTGAGTACCTAAAAAAACAAATTAACGAAAACAGGATTTCACAAGAAAAACTCAGAGAGTTTCTTGGAGTCTCATCACAATCAGCAGTATCAAGAATATTAAATCAAAAAAGCGAATTAACCTATAAACAAGCATTCAAACTAACAAATTATTTACAAAAATATGCTTCACCTCTTCCAAACAAACCAGTAAAGGAATATGCAAAAAAATCCGCTGATACAAGCTTTGTCTATTCAGATGAACCAATTTCTGAAGCAGTAAAAAAACTTGAAGATGGTGACTTCACTCAACTCCTTGTAAAAGATAGAAAAAAAGATACATGCTTAGGAATTGTTACAGATTTGACTTTACTAAATAGAATGACTAAACCGTCAAAATCAACTTCTAAAGACAACTGGTTAACTGAGCTAAAAACTCTAACAATAGAGAACGCTGAAGTTATTGAACAAGTTCCCATATACCCCGAGCATTGTTCAATAATCGAAGTTGCAGACGGGCTAAAAAATCATTATGCTGTTATGATTGAGGAAAGCTCAGAAAACAAAATTGGAATAATAACGAGAGCAGACCTCCTAAAAATCATATAATCAAACAAGTTTTATCTCTACTTTGCGCCTCCATAGAGAAGCGTATTACAGAAAAGAAGAAAACAAAAATTGTTAAATAGCGATGAGAAAGTGTTTTCTCTCTGTTTTTATCAGTTCATATTAATGTTAAAATTAGCCTAATTTAGCCAATATGAAAGTTAATTTTTACTTTAAAGTCGAGAATTATTTTAGATACAATTTCAGGCAACCCCAGACTTATTACCATATTTAGGGAAAACCAAACCCGAAAATGCCCTTATTTCCTTTAGGCTTTCTCTTGATAGACTTGGTATGAATGTACGAATGGCAATTGGGACACAGAACTTTAAGGTTTGATTTTTTGTTATTTTTAGGCTTTCCAAAAATATCTCCAAATAAATCAAAACCGATTGTTATCAAGCTATTCGCTGTACGACAGGTTAGTTTTAAAAATAATCGCTCATGAGCACTATACAAAGATTTAAAAACAAATCCATTCCGAATAACAAAAGGAGGTTAACCTAATGTTTGAAGAAGATGAAGCAGACGCAAATGAACCAGAGAAGGATGCAGAAGTTAGAATTATAGAGAAAGCAGAAAAGGAAAAGAAAGACTAAATGTCTGAGGAAGCTATTGAAAGAGTCAAGACTGAAAAAGCAAAAACTTATTTAGAATTGGCTGAGAAAACAGAGAAAGGCATACAACAATCTATTCAGCATTTAAATGAAAAAATTAAGAACATGCTTACTTTAGTGTCTGCATTAATTCCAACAGTTGCTGGTCTTGGGTACTTCATAGCTCAACAGACTAACTCTTATTGGATTCTCTTTTTTGTTTTCTTTACTTTGCTTTTCTTCGTAACCTCAATTGCTATTGGAATCGGATTGTTTACAGGTTCAAGTTACCTCTATTTTGACCCTAAAGTGATTGAGACTAAACATGGAAAAAAATCAAGCAAGTATTTCTATACTAAATGTGCCGCCACACTATCGGATATATCAAACGAAAATGCTAAAGTTGTGAACTCCAAATTTAACAAAATTAATTGGATGAACAAAACAATGATTATAGGACTGGCGATATTGTCTCTATCTTTTCTTCTCTTAGCTCTGTCAAAATGCTTCCCGTTCCTTAGTTAACCTATTTTAAAATATTTTCTTAAATTAGACAGCTTAGGGAAAAACATTTAACCAAACTTTAATGACATATTTTGGGTTGAGTATCCTTGGAAAGGCGTTCCTCTGGATTAACAATTTATCAAGATTTCTTACTTGGATAAGTAAAAATAAAGCAAAGAATCAAATTCGAGTTATTTTAGATAAGAAAAAGGAAACCTAAAAAGAAATCTGGGTATTAAAAGTCTGTTTCCTAAGCTACTTTGACCAAGGTAACTTTTCCTTGGGTGGTCTTAAATACCAAAACGGTGTTAGGACAATTATATCAATTCCAAATAGTCGTTATATCCTATGAAGAAAAAATTTCATATTAATTGGTTTAGACTACATAAAAGCACATTGCGGGTAATAACTGGAATAATAATTGTCATCCTATCTTACATAGCTCTTATTTGGGTTGATGCTCCAAAATCTGCTATATTTACAAAGGCTGAAGAAGACAGAAGGATTTTTGCAATAGGCACCTTGAAGATATTGGAAAGAACGTTACAGTGAAGAAATTTGATTTTGACTTAACTCTGAAAAGCAAGACTGATGCAATAGGTTCCTCAGAGGTTTGGATTCAAAATGGAGATAGCCCATTGAATAGTACACTAATATTCGTCTTACCTTGTAATGCAATCCCTTACCCTATTCTTGATACCTTTCTCCTAAATATTTCATATCGTCCCTATGGCAATATCGTCTACATGCCTATCAGTATGGATGCTGACCAGTTTGATTATTTCACTGTGTACTTTAATTGGGATTCATTTTCAAAGGAAAGTGGTTTTGATAAATATACCTTTAATGTTGAAGGAAGAGCAATTCATTATCTTATGGAAAATGAGGGAATTCCTTTCCATCCTCTACTTCAAACTGATTCAGCAGGCAACTTATACAATATACCCATTGGAGTAGGAGTCATCCTTGGCAATGATTACACTTTATCTGAGAGTGTTCCAAGTATTAGCCAGAAGTTTGCAGGTTCTAACATTTGGGAGCTTCAACAAAAAACTAACACTTTTCAAATAACTGGTACATATGAAAATTCAATCTCAAGGTCTAATTATCAAATGTTAATGCGAATAATTCCCTTTATTTTGGGTGGCATTTTTTCATTCCTGTTCAAATTATTATACGATGATATTAAGAGAAAAAGAAAATCCAATCTAAACTGGATTGAACCAGATTATTGTTAAATAGGTAAATAGGTTCTTTGGCTAAGCTTCAAGCATTCAAAAGACCACGTTAATTATTAAATGAGCATTATTTGAATTTATTTTTATTATTCCAGCACAATTTATGGTAATAAACTAACTATCAATCTTAAAGATATTTTTTTAAAGCAGATAACCTGAATGCCCACAAATAGGTGTAATGTTAGTGTATAACAATTAACTATTTTTTCTTAAGTTTTTGCATTCCGTTTGTAAAAGTTATAGGGCAAATCCTTTTTCTAAGCAGTTCGACAACAAACGTCCTGTAACAATTTCTTAGAATGTTACTTTTAGAAAAAAGCACATTCTAAATGGGGGAATATAATTAATTCTCAGGGTCCTATCACTTGCCAATTAGTATGGCTTATAGGTAAGTTCGCACTAAACACCTTATTCAATGGAATTAATAATCAAGA
>CAZMCS010000031.1:0-11544 GCA_964565085.1 uncultured Muribaculaceae bacterium
ACTAAATATCTTACTAAAGTTTTTGGAATACTTACATTAACAGCATACATACTCATGTGATCTCCATTATAGGTACACCAGCCTAAAGCAAGTTCTGATAAATCTCCTGTCCCAATTACCAAAGCATGTTCTTTATTTGAAATATCCATCAGTATTTGAGTTCTTTCCCTTGCCTGAGCATTTTCATACGTTACATCATGAACATCTGGATTATGATTTATATCTTTAAAGTGTTGAATACATGCATCTTTAATATTAATTTCTCTTAATGTAGCGCCATAAGTCTTTATTAAATTTAATGAGTTCTGATAAGTTCTATTAGTTGTGCCAAAACCAGGCATAGTAATTGCTATTATATTTTTATTACTTATTCCTAGTTTTTTATATGCTTCAATAACTACAAGGAATGCTAATGTTGAATCAAGACCTCCAGAAATACCAATTACTGTTTTTTGAATATTAGTATGTTTTATTCTCTTTGCTAAAGCACACGCCTGTATGTTTATTATTTCTTCACATCTTTCATTTCTTTTAGTTTCATTTGAGGGAACAAAAGGATATTTATCATACTTTCGAATTAAATCATTATTTTTATCTTTAATATTTATACTTATTCTACGATATTCATTTTTTTCTATAATACCCATAAAACTTGTATTTTTTCTTCTATCATTCATTAATCTTTTTACATCAATATCATGCATAATAATATTACTGTTAAAATTAAATCTTTTACTTTCACTTAATAAAACTCCATTTTCAGCAATTAAAGAGTGACCAGAAAATACTACATCTGTTGTTGATTCATTTACGCCTGAAGAAGAATATACATATGCAGAGATGCATCTTGCAGATTGAGAAACCACTAATTCTTTTCTATATTCATATTTACCAATTAACTCATTACTTGCAGATAAATTAAATATTATAGTAGCTCCATTTAATGCATAACTGTTACTAGGTGGAAATAAAGTCCATAAATCCTCACATATTTCTATTGAAAAACATATCTTTTTACTTTGCTTATCTTCAAATAATAAATCTACTCCAAAAGGAACTTTTTGATTTAAAATAGTTACTTCTTTACTTAATACATTTTTACCTGAAGCAAACCATCTCTTTTCATAAAATTCATTGTAATTAGGGATATATACTTTAGGTATTATTCCTAAAATATTCCCTTTATTTATAACAACTGCAACATTAAATAATTGGTTATCTACTTCAAGAGGCATTCCTATAATAGAAATAATATCTAATTCTTGTGTTTCTTTTAATACATATTGAAGTCCATTTAAACTCTCTTTAATCAAGACATCCTGATTAAATAAGTCTGCACATGTATAACCAGTAATTGTAAGTTCTGGTAAAGTTACAATGTTAATACCTAACTTATTACTTTCCTTAATTTGATTCACAATTTCATTAGAATTAAAAGTTACATTTGCAACCTTTAACTTTGGTACAATTGCACCTACTCTAACGTATCCTTCTTTTTTTAACATACTATTATTTACCTACTTTCATATATTGCTTTGATCTTTCTAATGTTAACATAGAATTTGAATCAGTTATGTACCCCCATTCCATTAGTTCTAATGCTTCATCATAAGTACATTCAAAGTATTTTATAGCCTCATCTTTATCTAGGTTCTGCTTGTACTTTTTTTCACATCCATATGCTATAAAAGCACTATTTAAAGCTCTAGAACAACCTTGGTCTTGATAAAACTCTGCTATTTTAACTAGCTTCTTAGGAATGTATCCAGTTTCCTCCTTTAATTCTCTTAATGCAGCATTTTCTGAAGATTCTCCTTCTTCTGCATAACCCGCTGGTAATTCTACAGTCGCACCAGTTAAAGTTAATACTCTTGGCTGTACTATCAACAATATTTTATTATTAACAGTAACAGGTAATATAATTGAAGCACTTCCTGAGTGATAATTCCCTTCTTTATCTTTTTTTAAAATTTCCTCTCTAATAATTATTTTACCATTTTTTAATAAATATTCACCTCTTTTTATACTTAAAAATCCTTTATTTACATAATCACTGCTTATTTGTTTTTCAAATTTAAATTCATCTATGTAATTCATTAATTCTTTTAATTTAGTTCCTTGCATAAAATAATATTATTCCTTTCTTTACTTTCTCACTAATTTTAAAGTATCATTTATTAATTTATTTTTAGAATTAACATAATCTTCTGTACCAGTTACACTATATTCAAAAGGATCTCTAACTTTTTTTACCTCTGGATTAATAGTAGACATTTGTGAATTACAAAATTTTTGTCTTTCTAATATTTCAGGATCATCATAAACTAAGTTACCATTTATAAAAATTGGTTTTTGAAGTTCTAATAATTCAAAATTATTAATACTTTCTTTATTTAAATTATTTTTTAAATTATATACAGTTAAATTCTCTTTTTTTATTTTTTTGTCTTTTGTAGTTATAATATCTGCAACGGCAAAACCGGTTTCTTTATCGTATGCACGATATAATTTCTTATAATCTGGGTTAGTAATTTTAATAATATCGTTACTTAATTTTATTTTAGGAATTAAAATTCCTTTTTCATTAATTGCAACCTCTTTATAAACACAACCCATTCTGCCAGCAGGTTTAGAAATATTATCTCCTATACCTAGAGTATCAAAATCTGCACCTTGCTTAATTAATGTTTCTACTCCTTCAGCACCTAGTCCATTACTTAAACATATACTTGCTTCAGAAAATCCTGCTTGATTTTGCATTCTTCTTACTTCATTACTTAAAATTACTAATTCTCCTGAATCAAGTCTTACACCTATGTTTTTAATAGGAAGATTATTTTCTCTTATAAATTTAAATGTTTTAATAGCATTTGGAATACCGCTTTTTAAAGTATCAATAGTATCTACTAATAATGTACATGAATCCATATAATTTGATCTAGCAGCCACAAATTTTGCAAATGCCATAAATGCCTCTAACTCTGTGGGATAAGATTCAATCCAACTATGAGCCATTGTTCCAAAAGCTTTCATATTTAACATATCTGCTGCTAAACAGTTACTAGTTGCTTTACATCCAGCCATTATTCCATAAATAGAAGCATCAATAGCAGCTTCTGGTCCATCAGCTCTTCTAGCTCCAAATTCCAAAATATTTACAGGTTTTCCGTGAGCTGCTTCTATTATTCTTCTTGCCCCTGTAGCATGCTCCATTGCTCCATTAATTAAATTTAAAAGCATTGTTTCAATTATTTGAGCTTCATTTAATGGAGCTCTTACTGTAATTAATGGTTCGTTTGGAAATACTGGAGTTCCATCAGGAATAGCATATATATCTCCGGTAAATCTGAAGTTTTTTAAATAATTTAAATATTCACCATCTACACCATTTCTAATAAAATAATTTAACTCTTGTTCACTAAATTTTAAATTTTGAATATATTCTATAACTTTGTCTAATCCTGCCATAACTGAGAATCCACCATTATTAGGTACTTTTCTAAAGAAACCATCAAATACAACTTCTTGATTTTGTTTACCATTATATAAGTAACCGTCTGTCATTGTAAACTCATAAGCATCTGCTAAAAGAGAATAGTTTCTTGATAATCTTTTATGTCCATTATATATCTTCATTTTATTGTCTCCTTATTTTTTCTTAATACCTTTACTCCTGCTTGTTCCATAAACTTAAATGCCCATTCAGTATATTCTTCACGATTATGCCAAGGTGCATTATAAGTTTCAACTGCAGCTTCGGGAACTTCTACTTCTATTCCTCTATTATATTGATCAGAATAGTTTTTAAGTGGTATTGCAACATTCTTATCACATATATCAGTGCACCAACCAATTATTTTAATTTTTTTTAATTTTTTCATTTCTTTAATATCATCCATAAAATTTGGGGCGAATATTGCACTAGTACTATTTTTTTTATAATAACGTGCATATTTTAAATATTGTTTTAATTCATCTATTACTTCTGCTTCATTAGTATTTTCTAAACAGTGAACCGGATATCTTTTAAATTCATCACAGTTCATAGTGTGAAAATCTCCTAAAAACGCTACTTCTTCATCTTCATTTAATGTTTCTTCAATTTCTTTTTTTTGCGCAGGGACCGTATGCAATACATAAGGATCTGCTAATGCTCCTTCTTTACTAAATCCATTAAGCGTATCAACAACAAGTAATAATTCTTTAATTTCTTCTAATTTTTTCATTTTATTCCTTCTTTCTTTTTTAATATTTTAAAATCTACCTTTATATCTTGATCTAGCATATCCACCATTTTTCATATCCTTATTTAAAGCGCTAACTGATATATACATCAACTCTTTGCATACAGGGCATTTAATGTTATAATAATCCCCGTCGCGATAATCGTTTTGAATTTGACAATTACAAGTAATTTTTTGAGTAGCGTGATTGTTTTCTATCGCGTTATAAATTATTTTCATAAAAAATATCTCCTTTCTTATTAATATTTTGATAATAACAACTTCGTTAAAAAAATTATTACTATCATTAAATCTTATTCAGAGTTTATCTCTGTTATTAACATTATATTAAAAACAAATTATTTTGTCAACATGTTTTTAATAATTTATTAAAAAGATTTATAAATTGACAAATATTATAAAAAGTTATATAATATTAAGTTATATTTTAAGGAGATATTTTATGAAAATTAATAAGTTAGAATTAACAGTTGATAATGTTGTAAAAATATATGAAGATTGCCTTTTTAAAGAAGATGAAATTATTGAGGGTAGACCTACTTCTGATTTTACCATTGCTAACGGTATTAGAAGCAACATTGTTTTTAATACTGCAAAAATAAATCAACATAAAAACGAAATTGCTCAATTAATTGACATGTTACCAAGAATTGATGAAGGAGAATCATTTTTAAATTTATGTAATGATAAAAACGGTAATCAATGGGCTGATTTTCATCAAACTATGGAACAATTAGTTCAATTAGGTATTGCCAGCGAAATACTAAACTTTTTATTTAAAAAAGAAATGTGGAATTCTTTACCTGGCGGAGTTCCTTATGTTATTAGAAATAAAAATAATATTAATAACTTGGTAATTGGGAAAAATCCAATTGAATTTCCTATTAAAAAAAGAAAAAATGAGGATGAAGAAGAGAAAAAAAGAAAAAACGAAGAATTTTTAAAAGAAGTTAGATTATTGGCTTTAGAGAATTTCAAACAAAACTATTCTAAAGTACAGCCCATTTTTAAAATGTTAGGTTTTGAAGCTAAATTAGAAAATGAAGAAATAATGGTTTATGATTTAGAAAGTAATTTAATAGGTACTATGGAAAAAGATTGGGTATTTGGTGGTACTGTTTTAAAATTAGAAACCAACAAAGGTGAATTAAGTTTTACAACTTGTTTTGACGGTAAAAGTAATGATAATGGTGAAATATCAAGAAATATTGTTAATTTAAATAATTTAGAACAAAACGATGAAAATATAGAAAATATAAAATTTACTGGAAAACACATTGGTGTTGAACTAGGTATAGGGTTAACAGCGGATAGTAGTATTCCAAGAATAGATATATCAGTTATTGATCCAAACGCTGAAAATATAATTACAGAATTTAGTGCAAATTCATATTCTTTTAAGGCAGAGTTAGAAAATGCTTTTGGTCCATATGGTAATTATATTGACGGAACACATCGCAGCGTTTGTTATGAAAATCGTCATAAGAATCCATATATATTTAGTAACTGCTTTACGAGTTACGAAAAAGTGGAAAATGGAAAAACTAATTATTTAAAATTAAGATCTAATGATGATGAAAATAAGTATAGTGACTTTGTTCTTGAAGTAACTACTTTTGAAAATAACGATACCGAAGTAAGCAATTTTAAAACTAGTATTTTATATTTTCAAGTTGATAAAATAGTTAATCAATTATTAACTATAGAAAGAACTAAGAATCTTATAGATCATGTTTTAAATAGTATAAATAATACACTCCCTGGGATGAAAGATTATATAATGGAAAATTTTAATTTAATGAAAGAAGTAAAACAAATTATAGACACTAACAATCATGGTCAGGGAATATCATCAGAAATTAAAGAATTAGTTGCCAAATATAGTTTAAAAGAATGTGATCTTCCAATAGAAACAAGAAAAAAATTAGAAGAAGCAGGCTTTCCTAGAAAGTTAATTTTAAAAGATGATTTTTAATCATCTTTTTAAAATTTAATAGTTCCAAATTCCTAATTGTCCATTTGTTGGAATAGGTTCTTTTAATGTTTCAATATCTTTTAATATCCACGCATATCTACCTATACTATAAGCACCGCATTTATATTCATTATGATTTCTTTTAATTTCATTTATAAATTTTTTATCCATATATTTACAATCAACTAATTTACATTTGGCAATTATGTATCCATATTTAAAATTAGTGTCAACAAGTAAATTTAATTGTTCTTTATATTCTTTCAAATGGTTTTTTGTCAATTTTCTTTTACTTGCATGAATATATAATTCTCCCCGATAGTTAGTTTTCCAACTTCTTGTTTCAATACATTTTATTTTTTCAGAAATCAAAGATGCCCAAGGTTCTTTTAAACTTAATACTTTCATATTTTACCCACAGATTTTATCAATATAGGAAAGTTTGTTAATTTATTTCTTGAATCATAACAAGGATTACCATTTAAAGCAAAAGGATTATTATATACCGAATCTGCAATATTAATTATGCCATTATCTTTATCAAATATATTAAATTCGCTATATGCAACTTTTATATCAGAGATAATTTCGTTTTCTAATACTTGAAGAAATCTTTCTATATCTCCTATAAAAACCCCTTGTACTTCATCTTGTTTGTAAACATTCATTTTACATAACATTCCAATATTCTCTATTTCATTTAATTTATTATTTATTCTTTTTATATTATCAATAAGATCATTCCATTTATGGAAATGTATTGTGCGAGAATTTACGAAATCCATAATTAAAAAGTAACTCTTTATATTGTTCGGTTTAGAATTATTAATTTTATTTATAATATTCGACTCTTCCGCTTTTATTAAAGCAATTACTAACTGAATCAGTTCATACAACAAGGTCTGACAACCATTAATTAAAGGATCATAGTTGTTATACTCATCATATTTTAATTCATTAATTTTTAATAGAACATTCATATATTTGCTTACATCATCAAATTCTTTCTTAATTATTTTATCAGCACTTTCTTTATCCTTAAAATACCCAAAAAACTTTATATACGATCTTTTTCTATCAGTAATCATATTCAATATTTCTTCATTTAAATCAAGGTTTTCTGGCACATCACATTTATCCATTTTATTTATTTTTTTAGAAGAAAAATAAATGCTATCATCTTTTTTAGTTATTGCTAGATTAGTAATAGCTATTTGTCTTTCTTGTTCACTTATAAGAAAAGCAACAATTTGAGCTAAAGATGTAATTGACTTAATTATGTTATGTTGATGAGTATATGTGATACAATCAGTTACTGTCTCAACTTTTAAATTAAAAAGATTTAATACTAATTCTTCAATTCTTTTTTGAATATCATCAATTGCAAAATTTACTAAGTGTTCTGAAATCGGCTTGTATTTATATGTGGTTGCTTTTAATTGATTCAATAATGTCGCATCCATAATAATCCCCCTAAAAATAAACTATATATTTTATTATAATATTGGCTTATGAAATATTCAATATATTTATTATTACATATTTTATATTAGAGGTGAATAAAATGTGGGGTTGTTGCAATCGATGTTGTTGTAGGTGCTGTTGTAGATGTTGCTGTTGCTTAAGTTGCACTTGCTGCTGTTAGTACACAACAAATAAACCTTTTAAAACTGAATAATAAAATCACTCAAAAAATTTGAGTGATTTTTTATTCTGTAATTACTGATTCCTCTACTTTTTTATATTTATTTAATGCTCCTTCTAAATAATTGAAATAATTAGTAGTTATAGATAAATTCGACATTGATATTCTAGTATTAATACTCTCATTTATTTTAATAATTTCTTCATTTGTATGCGTTTTATCACTATAATAAGTAATTTTACCTGTTCTAGCATTATAATATGCAATAGGGCTTTTCCAAGAGCCATCTGCAAATATAGTTATATTTTCATAATCATCTGAAAGTAAATCAGTTCCAGCATAATATCTAGGATCATAATTTAAATTAAATAGATTTGCAACAGTTGGTAATATATTTATCATAGATGTATACTCTTCAAATGTTTTACTCTCTAAACTTGGATTATATATTACGAAAGGTGTTCTATCTCTTTCATTATTTAATTTAAAATCATATCCAAAATCATATTCTTTCAAAACTTTATCATTTAACCCATAAGGATAATGATCCGAATATAAAATTATAACTGTATCATTTAATTTACCTGCTTCTTCAAGTTTTCTCAATAGCAATTCCAATCCTAAATCTAATTCCTTTAATTTTGACATATATCTTCTTAAAGGTTTAGAATAGTTTGTATCTTTAAACAACTCTAAATGCTTATCTCCCATTTCAGAAGGAACACTATAAGGTTGATGAGATGAAACAGTTGTCATCCATACCATAAATTTATCTTGATTTATATATTTATCAAATGATTTTTCAACCAAAGCAACATCACTAGGCCATTCCTCATAAACCGGATTATATGGTATACCTAAGGCCACAGTATCATAAAACTTACTACTTCCCATATTAGTATGGATTGTATTTCTATAATAATAGGCAGATATATAATTATGATAAGATGTTGTAGTATATCCTGCATTATTAAATAAGTTAAATACACTTTCAAAATATTTATTTCTCCTATATTTATTTGCAGTACAACTACTATTTATGGAAAATAAACTTACCATTCCGGTTAATTCATTATTACCTGTAGAACAGGAATTTCTAGGAGAATAATTATTTTTCCAATACCAACCTTCTGAATAAAGTTTATGAAAAGTCGGAAAATAAGTTTCATTAAGTAAAATATCATTTACAGATTCCATTAATATTACTATTAAATTTTTCCCTTCAAAGTAACCGGTATAATCATTCTTAGGAGTAATTTCTTTATTAATATAATAATTATTTAACTTTTTATAATTATTATTTTTCTCATTTAAAATAACCTCATTCCATGCAGTGTCATCAATACTTCTTGTGTAATTAGTAATTTCTTTTTCTTTTTCTTTGTTTGTATATGTGTTCCCTTCAATTTCTGATTGTTCATATGAAACAAATAACGATTTAACATCAATTATCAAATATGCATTTATTCCAAACTGATTAACTACAACATTGGTTAATGAAGGATAATTAAATAGTGATTTATTCGTTCTTACCTGTAATTTATTCTGCATAAACGGAACAGATAAAGTACCATAATATAGCCCACATAATATTATTAATGTAGTAATAAAAACAATCTTTTTTACTATTCCTTTATTTTCTACATTTAATGTATATCTTTCCTTAATTGTTTTCTTGTCAATAAAAATATAATATAAAATAACTAAAATAAAAGGTAATAATAAAAGATAATAATTTGTTTCAAAACTATTAATATAATCAAATAAATAATCTTTTACTGCGCCTGCTTGACTAGAATTACCAAATGATATATAAAGCCCTAAATAATTATTAAATCCAATTTGTACTAATGAATAAAACGAAAAAATAAAAACTACTAATAACATTAAAATTCTTTCTATTATTTTTTTACAAAAATAAAGAATACTTGAAATAAACAAAGCCATTATATTAATTCCAATAAATATTCTTAAAACAGCCCAATCACCTAGTGGCAAAGATGAAATTACACGAAAAATAATTTCAATCATCATAAGCGAAATAATAATTATTATATAATTTTTAATTAATTTATTTTGAAATATTCTTTTTATGATATTCATTTTTACACCTTTATTAATATTACCACTTGTTACAATAAAAGTAAATCTTATTTAATTACTTTTTTACTTAAATATTGTATTCTTTATATATCTTTTTGACTATGTATATTCTTCATTTTTAGTTTCTTTTTAATAGAACATTCTTCACATCTAAATTCTGGTTTTTTATCATTTATTCTATCATATTTATTATCTTTAATTAAACGGTATCCTCTACATTTCTTACCACAGTCATGACATATAATATCTTCTTTAACTTCCCATAAAGGAAAGGTAAAATTTGTTTTGAATATAACTCTATCAACCCAAAAGAATATTAATGCTCCGATTAAGTTAGCAACAATTGTAGCAACCCATTTATTTTGATTAGCAAGCCATATTAAAACTATAGCTAAAATAGGTGTAGACAACTGCCATCTTATGATATAAAATAAATATTTTTTAATAAACATTCTCAAACTTCCTTTAACTTATTATTTTCCATTATATCATAATTTATTAAATGCAGAAATCTTTTATAATAATTTATTTTAAATTTTCTCATATATAATTTTTGGAGTATTTCTATATGCATCACTTCTTCCATAATTACTTAAAGGATTTGATGCAAATTCGCCATAAATATATCTTGGCTTATCATCTGCTGTTATTATACTACAGTTATGATTATCAGAATTAATGCCCTCTTGCTTTAACCAGTTTTTCTCAGTTTTTTGAATTGGACCATAAATATAACTCATACCATTTCCATAATCTTCACCATTATATTTAGAAATACAGTTTATAACAAATGAATATATTTTTTCATTATGATTATGAATAGCCTTAGTTTCATCTAAAAATAAAGAAACTTTATTATTACTACATGGCGATACAAAAATAGCATCTTTATTTAATTTATTATCTCTTGCAATATAATAAGCAACATGATAATACTCCATGCAGTTTAAAATATAAATTCTTTTCTTTTTTAATATAAATGTATGACTTTTTAAATGCTTTTTAATAAAATCTTTTGGTTCTATCCAAGAAACCCTTCTCACCATTGGTTCTACTGGAGAAGAATAAATTTTAGGCAGTAAATATTTAATACCCTTATGATACACAACAGTTTTATTTATTAAATCTTCATCATAAAAGCTTCCAAATACAATAAGCTTGTCCTTTGACATCTTAATAAAAATTTCATCATATTGAACAATATAACTCATTTCAGGATATATTATTAAATCAGGTTTATATTTCTCAATAAGCTTTATAGTTTTATCCATTTGATTTAAAAATTTTTTATCAACTATTATATATTCTTTTTCAGTGTCAGAATATTCATCATGTAATAATTGAAAAGATAACACTTTTAACATAATATCTCCTCCTTAAATTCTCAACTTTATATTATATTATTTTTATAATTAATTAACAAGTTCATTTTATTATCTTTCTACTATTTTACCCGGAATGCCTACAACTGTGTTATTACTTGGAATATCATTAAGAACTACTGCATTTGCACCTATTTTAACATTATCACTTATCTTTATTGGGCCTAATATTTTAGCTCCACACCCAATCATAAC
>CAZMCS010000032.1:0-7262 GCA_964565085.1 uncultured Muribaculaceae bacterium
TAAATGCTATTTCTTTTCCTTTTTCCCTATCTGAAAGATTATATGCTTCAAATAAAATATCAAAATCTTTTTCAATATTATCTTTAATTAATGGAGATAGATTTATATAATTTTGTAAATCCATTATTTTACAACACAAACTTATCATATCAATTCGACTTTGAATATCGAAAGCATAATTTTTTATATTACCAATTTCTTTTTCTAAATCATGAATAGTTTCAATTATTATTGGTCTTCTTTCCCAAGGAAATGAATAAGCAATGATTTTATCTTTCCCAAATTCACTATTTGAATTATGTAAATATAACATATATACCTCTTTCTGTTTATTTATACAAATATTGATTAAAAATTATTTATCTAACTTTTTACGCAATAATGTATTATATTCTCCACAATTAATTCCGACTGAATTAAAAACTTCTTGATTAATTTTTATCAACTTTAATATTCCTTCTTTGTTTTCGCTTTCTTCAAATAATTCATCACTTAACCAAACAATGTTAATATATGAATTGCGCATTAAGTTTTTTAAAAAATCATATAATTTAAAATATTTTGATTTATATATACCACTAGGAATATAAGATAAATAAATTTCTTTAATAGAACCATAAGTATATATAAAATTAAAATATATATTGTTCATTAATTTTAAAGATTCATTCATAAAATCATAATATAATGAAAAATACTGATGATTTAAAAAACTTTCTTTCAATTCCCAATTTAAAAAATATTTTTTTGAAGGAATTCCTTGCCTTGGATCAAGCATTATTATTGAAGTTGTTACTCCTCGAAGTAAATATTTATACGCTATTTCACAAATATCACCATTAAACATAGCTAAATCAGAATCTTTTTCATTAAGACTTAAATCTTTTCCAAAACGATTATAATATTCAACTCGCAATATATCTATGGCCGGTTTATGATATATTTTATTATATCTATTATCACCAATCACAGGAATTGATTTATATTCCATATAAATCTCACCTCTTTAAAATTAAATAATATTTTATCATAATATAAAAAATAAGTAAAGAAAGAACTACATTTCTGTAGTCTTAATATTTATAGTAGTGGACCTTGTAGGACTCGAACCTACGACCGCCCGATTATGAGTTTCAAAGTTTATTTGCTATAATTTAACATAATCTCTTATAATCTAATATTTTATTTTACACTATTTATAATATTCTCATAAATTGTTATATCTTTCCATATAAACATGACAAAGTATTGACTAAAATTTATTTTTTTCTATTGATGAAATTAAATTCATAACTAATGTTGGATAAAATAAATCAAATGTTTTAAATTTTTCTCTATTATTTTCATAAAATATTAAATTTTCTATTATTATATTTATATATATAAAACCTAATTCAATTTGTTTTTTTATTTGATTATTATAATAATCAATATCTTTAATATTTATTATTATAAATCTTGCAACTATTGCTCTAATAATATGCTCATTTAAAATACTTGAATTTCTTGGATAGGCAGACTTTTTCATGTTTTCTTTTATATTATTAAAAATATCTGAATTTTCTTTAATTATATTATATTTATCGGTTAGAGGATTTATATAACCATGACTAAATTCGTGAACAGGATTTTTTATTGCATACATTTCTCTTTCTTCACAATCATATAAATTTTCTTTTTTCCCCCATTCATAGACAGGCATACAGCAATATATTTTATTATCGTAAAAAATAGAAGTCGCACTATCTGTAATAAATGGAGTTAAATTTATAATAAATTCTTTATCTTCTCCATATCCATAATAATTAAATAGAAAATCTGATACATTAAATTTATTGAAAATATTTGAAATAGAATCAATATATATTTGATATTCTTTTTCATTTTTTTTATAGTATTCTTCAAAATTTATTTTAATCGCAAAATCATTTAATTTAGATAAAAAATTATATACTTTTTTGTCACAACTTAATCTTTTATTGAATACATAATTACTTAATTGATTTGAATTAAATGTTTCATCTAATTCTAAAAACAAAGCAAAAGGTGCATCATAATTAAAAGAATGTGCGTCAACTAAATCTTCAAATATTTTTATAATTTCTTCATCTTTATATTTAGAAAATTTATTAATAATTCTTTCTATGTAAAATTTATTTTCATAATCTTTAAATAATCTTTTATATTTTTCTTTATAGTTGCTAATGCACATTATGATACCCAATAGTTCGGATTTATAATCAATGGTAATAATTATGTCTCCAACGTTTTTTTGAATATTTTTCATATACACTCCTATAATCATTATACCATAAATAAATCTACAAGTCTGGTTATGAGTTTCAAGATTTAGTATTTTCTTATTTTATATGTTTCCTTATTCCATAATAATCCGTAAATAGAAATATAATCAGCAATAGGTTCCAACCCAACTTCTTCTCTTCGTTTATCAACTTCACTTGGCTTTATAAGAGGTTTTAGATAATATACCCCTTTTTCTTTATTATATCCCATTTGTGAACCATATATTTGTTTTTTCCCTTCACTTACTGCTATTCTATCTATTAGCAATGCTAAATCAGAATTTTCTGCATTTCCTTCATTTACTGCTTCTTTCATTATAGGAAAATATTTCTTTTGAATTTCAATATCAGCATGTTGAATAACTAAAAACAAGGTTTTATTTCCTTTAAGTCCAACAATATTATAACCAAGCCAGCTGTATTTACTTATTATTTCTTCTACTCTTTTTAAGTTTACAACATCCTGTTTAATAATTAATTTATCTAATTCTTTTGCTTCTGTAGAATCATTCCCATAAATTTCAATAATATTTTTTATTTGAATTCTATATTTTTGATCGTCATCAAAAATACTCTCAAGAGTTTTAATAATAGTTTGTATTTCTTTTTGAGATATTTTTTTTAACATATTTTTCTCCAATAAAATTATATCACATTTCGCTCTTACAAAAAAAAGACTATTCTTTGTAGTCTAAATTTTGTTTAATGTAAATATGTTATATCTTTCCATATAAACATGACAAAGTATTGACTAAAATTTATTTTTTTAAAATATTTTTATAATTATTTAAAAGTTCTTCTATAGAAAAATATTTATTTGACTCTATTGAGAAAAATTGATGTATCCAACCATTTTTACAAGTAATAATAAAAGGGTATTTATTTAAATTTAAATAATTGATTTTATTATTTTTATTAATAAAATTTTCTTTTATAGGTGGTATCATATAACTAAAATTATATAATCTTCCTATTATTGAAACATTCCAATCTATAAATGATTCTGAAGTTATTGTATTCATATCATTTACTAATAAATAATAAGATTCATTATTTTTTTCTATTTTTATTATATTTTTACTATTACCACTTAAATCTGCTTCATTAGTTAATTCTATTTTTTCAAAACCTATTATATAAACTTCTTCATTACTTTTATCAGATATTTTATTACGATCTAGTTTTATAATTTTTTTATTTAGTTCCAACATTTGATCTTTGCAATAAATATTAAGATATTCATATGGTTCAAGGCTTTCAATTTTAATTTCTGAAAAATATGATACAATAACTTTTTCTATATTCTTTTTATCTAAACATAAAAATGTACTAAAATCACTAATATCATATGTTAATATTAATCCTTCTTCATCTTCAATTTTTTCTATTTCAGGAAATAATTTTTTAGGTTTAGAAATTCTTTTTTGAGTTAAAATTATATTTCCGTCTTTTTTTAAATCTTCAATTTCTTCTAAATTATTACAAAATATACTTTGAATTGATATCAAGTCAGAATTTGCTATAACAACAAAATATTTATCATTTTCATTAAATATATTAGAATCATCAAATCCCCAAATTGAAAAATTTTCATAATTTAAACCTATTACTTTAATTTTATATTTTTTTGTCATATTTTATAGTTTCTCCTTTTTAATTTTCTATTATAATATGTATGGAGTAAATTGTAAACAAAAAGATTACATCTATGTAATCTTAATATTTTTTAGTGGTTGCCCTTGTAAGGCCTGAACCCGCGACCGCCCGGTTATGAGTTTCAAGGTTTATTTATCATAAATTAACATAACCTCTTATAATTTAATGTTTCATTTAATATCTTTTTTACTACTTTTCATAAATTATTATATCTTTTCATATAAACATTGACAAAATATTGACCAAATTTATTTTTTATTATTTTCAATTATTTTAACTATATTTTCAATAGTTCCCATTTCTGCAGATTTACTAATTTTATTTTTTATTTTATCTATATTTTTATACATATAATTGATTTCTCTCAGTAATAATTCTGATGAAAAATCTTTTTCATAAATCAATTTACAATAACCCTTTTTCTCAAAATATATTGCATTTAATATTTGGTCGCCTCTGCTTTGGTCTTTTCCTAATGGAATTATTATCATTGGTATATTAACAGATAAGCATTCAAATATTGTATTTGCTCCACCTCTAGTAACACAAATATCTGTACAAGCAAATAAATCCGGTAATTCTTTCATTATAAATTCATATTGTTTATAATTTTTGTTATTGATATTTTTATCAATATTGTTTTTACCACATAAATGAATTATGTTAAACTTTTTTGTTATTTCATTTAAATTATTACGGACAATATTATTAATAAATTTTGAACCCTGACTTCCACCAGTAATTAAAATTATTGGCTTATTATTTTTAAAATTGCAAAATGCCAATCCTTTTGATTTTATACCTTTTTTTAAATCTTCTCTTACTACCGCACCCACATGAATTATTTTTTTATTATTTTTAACAATATCAAATGTAGTTAATATTTTTGTACAAAACGGAAAAGATAATTTATTAGCCAATCCAAGTGAAATATCTGACTCATGAATAATTACCGGAACTCTATTAAGCCATCCACCAACCACTACAGGGAAAGAGACAAAACCACCCTTTGAAAATATAATGTCAGGTTTTATTTTCTTTATTAATTTATATGATTCCTTTATTCCTGTAAAAACATTAAAAAAATCAGTTAGATTCTTTAAACTTGCATACCTTCTTAATTTACCAACATGAATTGAATAATATTTTACATCTTTGAAATAACTAATTATTTCATTTTCTATTCCATCTTTTGAACCTATGTAATAAATTTTATTTTCTTTATTCAATAATTTCTTTATTAAAGAAACATTTAATGATACGTGTCCTGCGGTTCCTCCACCAGTAAATATTATTTTTATAATTCACCTCATATACTTATATTATATCACAAAAAAACTACATCTCTGTAGTCTTAGTATTTATCGTGGTGGACCTTGTAGGACTCGAACCTACGACCGCCCGGTTATGAGCCGGATGCTCTAACCAACTGAGCTAAAGGTCCATTGCCTAAATAATATAACATAATTATATTTATTTTTCAACAACTTTTTGTAAAAAAGAAAAAAGTAAGTATAATTACTTACTTTCATCTAATTTACATAATAAGTCTATTTTAAACATTTCTTTTGCAGCATTTGCTTTAGAAATCATTATACCTCTATAAGCAGTTAACTCTGATTTATGCCCATCCATTAGAATATTTTGAGGTTCTAATATATTTAACATTACAGTATGTTGAGTCTTATATACAGTATAACTTAATTTTATTTCTCCATAAACTCTAACAAATAAGTTATCTGTTGGAAGTTTTAAATCATAAGTTTCTGTTTGTTCATGTTTGTTTATAGATATAAGTTCTCCAACAAATTCACCATTTCTAAGTTTTGGATAGAAGTCAAACATTAACTTCTTATAAGCAACCATGTTGTACTTCTTTAAGCTTCTTTCAAGTTTTTTAAAATAATTTTCATCAAGATAGTCAAGTAAAAATCTTTGTTTCATTTTACAAACCCCCTCTAACTTGTAGGATAATTATACCACAATACTTTTAAAAAGTCAAATAATTTACAATAAAAACTCTATTATTATATAGAGTATTTATTATATTTTTTATACATTAAGTTAATTATTCTTTTTATTTTTTATTTCATCTTTTAATTGATTAATAAATTCATCCTTCTTAACTGTAATCATATCTGTAGTATTATATTTTCTATAAGTAATAGTTTTATCTTCTTTTTCTTTATCTCCTAATACTATACTATAAGGTATTTTTTGTACTTGTGATTCACGTATCTTATATCCTAATTTTTCTTCTCTATCGTCTAATTCTACTCTAATATCGTTATCTATTAATAAGTTTTTTATTTCTTTTGAATAATCTAAATGATACTCATTATTAACAGGAATAATATTTACTTGAACAGGAGAAAGCCATAAAGGCATAGCTCCAAGATAAGTTTCAAGTAATAACATTATAAATCTTTCATATGATCCTAGAATTGCTCTATGAATCATTACAGGATGTACTTTATTACCATCTTTGTCTATATATGTTAAATCAAATCTTTTAGGTGTTGCAAAATCTAATTGAATTGTTGGTATTTGTGTTTCACGTCCTAAAGCATCTTTAAACATAAAGTCTAACTTAGGACCATATAGTGCTGCTTCTCCTTCACATCTTTTATAATCAAGTTTTAATTCTTTAGCGATACTCTCTAATAATTCTTCACAATAGTCCCAATCTTTTGTTTCTCCAATATATTTTTCTGGATGGGCATAATCTCTAACAGATAATGAAATCCATTTATTATCCCATAAACCAACACTTGTGTAAAAATCACTAATTAAGTGAACTAAATTTATTATTTCCTCTCTTATTTGATCTATAGTACAAAATATATGTCCATCTTCAACAGTAATTGCATATACTCTTTGTAATCCACCAATAGCTCCAGGTAATTCTGCTCTATGCATCTTATCTGATTCCATATATCTTATTGGTAAATCGCGATAACTTCTTAATTTTGATGCAAATAATTGAGTATGATGAGGGCATAATACTGGTTTTAATACCATTTCATGACCTTTAGCACTTGATACATGAAAAAGTTCTTCACTGAATTTAGAAGCGTGACCTGATATTTCATATAACTTTATATTTGCTAAATGTGGATTATATACTTTTTGAAATCCATATTTTCTACAAATACTCTCAATATTCTTTTGTAGTTCTTCTTTTATTATTGTACCCTTTGGAGTATACATTGGTAATCCAGGACCAACTAAGTCAGAAAAACAAAATAAATCTAAATCTCTGGCAATTTTTCTATGATCTCTTTTTTCAGCCTCTTCTAAGAA
>CAZMCS010000032.1:7272-11473 GCA_964565085.1 uncultured Muribaculaceae bacterium
TCTGTATTAAAACATATTCCATATATTCTTTGAAGCATTTTATTCTTAGCGTCCCCTTTAAAATATGCTCCAGATACTTTTAATAATTTAAAATACTTTATTTCCTTAGTAAATTCAACATGAGGTCCTCTACATAAATCAATAAAATTATCTTGTTTATATGCAGTTACTTTTTCATTCATATTATTTATTAAATCTATTTTATATGGATCATCTTTAAACATATCTAAAGCTTCTTCTTTAGTTAATTCTAATTTAACAATTCTTTTATTATCTTTAGAAATTCTTTTCATTTCTCTTTCAATATTAATAAAGTCTGATTCAGTAATAGTTATATCTCCCATATCAATATCATAATAGAATCCTTCTTCTATTACTGGACCAACCCAAAACTTTGCATCTTTATATAAATTTTTTATAGCATGTGCTAATAAATGAGCACAACTATGATTTAAAATATTTAATTTTTCATCTTCTTTTATATTTATCATAACATCTTTCCTTCTTTCTTATTTATTTCTTGATTAAACATTATTTGTTTAATCTCTTTTTCTATTTCTTTTTTTCTTTCTTTATATTGTTCAATTTCATCATTAGCACTTCTATTTATTTCTAAAATAAATAGTATACTGGATAATTCTTTTTTTAATTCTTTTATTTTTTCTTCCATATAATTTCTCCTTTATTTGAAAATAAAAAGCACCCTTTGTGCAGGAGTGCTTTAAACACGGTACCATCCATTATTTCTCTTTTATAAGCGTAACGTGCTTTTACGTAGGCTTTTAACCTCTCTCCAAGGTAGTTTAGTTATTAATACTTATTAGTTTCCACCAATCACTAACTCTCTATAAAAGTTTTTTAAATAACTTATGTCCTCTTCTATGATTTATTGATTAAATTTTATCATATATAATATTATTATTCAATAAATTTTTATTAAGCAGCTTTATCTTCTTTTTTAAGTTCTAACTTTTGTAAACTATCTTTTTCTTCTTTTCTAGTTCTAAAATCTATAACTTTCCTCATAGTTTCATAAGCACTTTCCAATGTAGGAAGTGGTGTATTTAAAACATAGTTTTCAAAGTCTTCATTACTTCTTAATATTTCATTTAATTGTTTTATATTTAATTGAGATTGATTTTCTTTAACTACAAATGGTGTTATTCCATTATATCTTTCTAATTCTTCATCAGAAATCATTTCGATAACAACATTATCTTTTTCAATGTGACTTTTTTCAAACGGAATTGATTTATATGGTTCTTGAGGTATGTGATGTTTAAATTTATCACCATTGTAATTGATTTCTTTATCGTCAAATAAAAACTTACTTGAACTTATCTCTATTACTTCTTTTATTTCTCCATTTTGAATTTTTTTCTTAATTACTTCATCAATTTTTATATTTTTTGATTCTTTTATTAACATTATACCTTTAATACAATAATAAAAAGGTATAAATGCTTTTAATACTTTTATTAATATATCATTCTTAGGATATAAACTATTATTTTTAATAGAATAATACCCTTTTTCATTTATTTTCTTATTCATTAAGGAATTACTTTGGTTTATAGCAATAAATCCTATTGAATTAGACCATAATTGAATTACTAAATAAAAACCTAATATATTCATTTTAATAAGACCCCCTTATAAAAATAACATATTAAATTATATCATTTATTACCTATTTTGTCAATTTTTATCATTATTTCTCATCATTCTTTATTACTTTAAAAATACTTTTTCTAACAGTATTACTTAAAGTTAAAACAAGTTTATCAATTGACTCTTCAGATATCTCTCTTGACTCTAAATTTGATAAATCAGAAGTAAAGAATAAGTCAAACATTTTATTTAATGTTTTATTAACTGAACTTGATATTTCTACACTTTCTTTTGGAGGATAGTAAACCCAAGAATCTGCTTGTGTAATTTTTCCATTTTCATCTTTCATAATAGTAATATTATTTTTTAAAATATATATAAATTCAAATTTTTTATTTTCCTCTAAAAAACAAGAAACAGTATAGTGTTCTTTTGAATAAATATCGTCTGTAGTTAAAATAATTTTAGCAACTTTACTTTTAAATTTACCATAAAAATCTATCACATCAACCTTTACATAATTACCTAATTCAGTATAATAATGAGCTAAATCAAGTTTACTTTCTTTTAACTGTTCTAATAAATTAAAAAATTGATTAATTTTATTATCTTCTTTTTTTATATCTTTAATATTAATTATCATATAAACCTCCAGTTAATAGAAAATATTATAATACTCTGTATTACTTTTTACAATATAAATTATAATTATTAATAGAAAAAGTAAAAAATATATAGTATAATACATATGATATATTTTTATTGCCCCGTAGCCAAGTGGTAAGGCCCTGGACTCTGACTCCAGTATTTCGTTGGTTCGAATCCAACCGGGGTAACCAATTAAGGATGTGAATTATGAATTATAAAGAATTAGCAGATTTGTTATTTCCAGATGTAAAAAACACAATAGAATATTATGAAAATAAATATCCTGAGAGAAATTTAAGTGAGAATGCTGTTATTACTAGATTTGCACCTTCTCCAACTGGGAGAATGCATATGGGTAATTTATTTGCATCTTTTATACCTGAAAGATTTGCATATCAAACAAATGGTATATTCTTTTTAAGAATTGAAGATACTGATAGTAAAAGAGCTATTGAAGATGGTATAAATAAAATAATAGAAGATTTAAATGCATATAACTATAAAGTTGATGAAGGGCCTGTTATAGGTGGAAATTATGGTCCATATATTCAAAGTGAAAGAAAAGAAATATATGCTACATTTGCTAAACATTTAGTTTCCATTGGTAGAGCTTATCCATGTTTTTGTTCTGAAGAAGAATTAAATAACATTAGAGAAATTCAAACAACAAAGAAAGACAGAATTGGTTATTACGGAAAGTATGCTAAATGTAGAAGTTTATCTTATGAAGAAATAGAAGAAAAGATTAAAAATAAAGAAAAGTTTGTTATAAGACTAAAAAGTATTGGAGATTTTAATAAAAGAATTATTTTTAAAGATAAGATTAAAGGTACTATTGAAATGCCTGAAAATGATATAGATCATGTTTTAGTTAAATCAGATGGAATTCCACCCTATGCTTTTGCACATGTAGTAGATGATCATTTAATGAGGGTTACTATAGTAACAAGAGATGATTCATATATATCTTCAGTTCCTTATCATATGGAAATATGGAATGCATTTGGATTTAAAATACCATCTTTTGCGCACATACTTCCATTAAATAAAAAAGATGGAGATAGCATTAGAAAACTATCAAAAAGAAAAGATCCTGAAGCAGCAGTTTCATTTTATAATGAGAAAGGTATACCATCTGAAGCAGTAAAATTATACTTTGCTACCCTACTTAATTCAAATTTTGAACAGTGGTACAATTTAAATATAGATAAATCAATAAATGAATTTACATTTACATTTGATAAAATGTCTACTAGTGGTTCTATATTTGATATAGAAAAATTAATAAATATATCTAAAACATACTTTAGTAGATTAAAAGCACTTGATTTATATAATAAAACTTTAGAATATTTAAATACTTATGATAAAGATTTTTATGAAATATTAAACAATAATAAAGAATATACAATAAATATATTAAATATTGAAAGAGAAGTAACAAGACCAAGAAAAGATATAAGTTGTTATTCAGATGTAAAAACTCAAATTTCTTATATGTTTGATGAACTATTTAGCATAGAAGATTATAAAAACTTAGAAATAAAGAGTTTTTATGATATTAAAATTCTTGAAGATTATTTTATAAATGTATATAATAAAAATGATGAAAAAGATGTTTGGTGGAATAAAATAAAAGAATTTACATCTAAATATAATTTTTCATCTGATGTAAAAGAATATAAAAATAACCCAGATAATTATAAAGGACATATTGGAGATATATGTGAACTTATAAGAGTATCTGTTACAGGAAAACTAATGACTCCTGATTTATATGAAATATTAAAGTTATTAGATATTAATTCTATAAAATCAAGATTAAAAATATTTGAGAGTTATTTAAATAAATAATTTCTCTTAACGGCCCGTTGGTGAAATGGTTAACACATTGCCCTCTCAAGGCAACATTCATGGGTTCAAATCCCATACGGGTCACCAA
>CAZMCS010000033.1:0-10776 GCA_964565085.1 uncultured Muribaculaceae bacterium
TTTATATTGAGAGTTAAAGTATTCTCCTGCAATTGGATCAGAGAAAGAATCTGGTTTTTGATATGTTCCGTATTTATTAAGTATACTGTTTAAATTTTCAATTATTTTTTCGTTCTTATTATAAGACATCATGTTCCTCCTTTTTAGTTTAATATTATATAACACAATAATAATTTAGTTAATTTAAATAGAGAATCAAAATATACAACAGATAAAGTTTAAACTAAATCTTTAAATTCTTTTTTTATTTTAGTGTCTACATTTTTCAATTCTTTATTAAAATAATTTTTATCATTAAGTAATTTTCTAACTTCTTTTAAAAAGTTATCATAAGGAGGGAAAGGTAAAGGAATTTTTGCATATCCATTTTTCCCATATTTTTTATCCAGGTATTTATAACATCTTTCATTTGTTTCTTTCCATTTTATATTTGGATATTTTTCAAGCGTATGAAGATGTATGCTTTTTAAAATATCCTCTATAGTTAGAAATTTATCAGCAGTAGCAATTATTTTTCCATAAATACTTCTTGGTTCACATGTTAGTGATGCTCTATGATCTTCTATTGCTTCTTTTATTATTTTAATTTGATATTTATCAAATAATTTTTTAATATATTTATCTTTTAACAAAATTTTAGCTGATTCTATTTCGTGATTATTTCGACTAATATGACATCCTATATCATGAAAAACCGCAACAACATATACCATATTAATATCTACATCATAATCTTTTGCAATACATAAACTTCTATCAATAACCCCTAAAATATGCCATAATTGATGTGATTTATCATTTCTTTCATATATTGGAAATACATATTTCTCTATATAATTTAATAATTCTTTATTTATCATAATTTATATTATAGCATATAAAAATAATTTAATATTTTAATTTAATACATTTTATTATTATGTTATAATTTATTAGGTGGTAAATAGTGGCAAGTGCAATTATACATTTATGTGTTGCAAAAAAAGTTGGAGAAAAACTTAATATAAATAATACAAATTTATTATTAGGCTCAATAGCCCCGGATATTGCGAAAATCATTGGAGAAAGTAAAAATAAAACACATTTTATAAATATTGAATCTGATATTCCAAATATAAAATATTTTTTATCTAAATATCAGAAATATTTAGATAATTCTTTTGAATTAGGATATTTCATACATCTTTATACAGATAAATTATGGTATGAAAGTTTTATTACAAAAGTATTCTGTGGAAATTCCATAAAACTTAAAGATGGCACAGTTTTGACAGGAAGCAATGAATTTATTAAAGATATTATATATAATGACTACACTAATATAAATATTGATTTAATAGATAAATTTAATTTAGATTTAAATTTATTTTATGAAGATATAAGTTTAAATAAAACTTATATTGAAGAATATCCAATTTCCAAAATTAAATTACTAGTTGATAAAATGGGTATAATTATTGCAAATTCAAATTCAAATCATACATATATGTTAGATTTAGATAATATAGTAAGATTCATAGATGAGTCAGTAGATATAATCGTAAATAAAATAGATGAATTAAGTAGAGTCAAACCTTTAGTAAGTTACTGCGGTATATTCTTTTTAGATGAAGAAAAACAAAAAATACTAAGTAAAGAAGAAAAATTTTTAGGCAAATTAAATGATGAATTACATTGTACATTTAAATATAGACCAACTGAAGCAGAAATAAAGAAGTTTAATAATATAATTGGAAAAGAAGTAGAATGTACAGTATATGCATATGGATTTAATGGAAAACACAGTAGATTTTTAATAAATATTCCGTCTGAATATCAAGAATATTATACGAATGAGAGTATTCCTCATATTACTGCATCACTTTTGTTAACAGAAAAAGCTTCTATTGTAGATGGTGAAATTATGGAATATAAACAGATATCTCCTTTTACTATTAAAGGTATTTTTGGATACTGGATTAAAGGTTGTAAAGAGGATATAGATAGTTTGGATTTTAAACAGTATTAAATAAAAAGATTTTGAGAACTATTTTAATTGATTCTTTTAAATCAGTCATTGTACATTTCTTTGATTGATTATTTTACATGACTCATAATTTTAATAAATAAAAATTTAATAAACCAGAAGTAAATTATTGAAAAAGTTATGTTTAAATACATTATAATTTGGGTATAACTAAATTATGGAGGTACTTTATGATTAAAGGAGATCGTTTAAAAGAACTTAGAAAAAGTAATGGTCTTACTCAATCTAAACTTGGAGAGATTCTAGGTGTTACTAAGGCAAGTATTTGCTGTTATGAGAAAGGGACAAGAACTCCTACAATAGAGAATTTAATAGATTTAATGGAATTCTTTGGAGTAAGCGCTGATTATTTAATAGGAAGTGATGCTATTATTAGTATAAAAGATAATAAAAGAAAAACTTTGATGACTAAAGAAGAGGTAAAATTTATAGAATTGCTAAGAAAGAATAAATTTCTTTCTGAAGTATTACTTGAAGATCCAAATAGAGGCATTGAAGTATTAAATAAGAAAATAGGATAGAAATACTATCTTTTTTTATTTTATAAAAAATGTTACAATAATATTATGATAGTAGAAAAGATAACAATTAAAAAAGAAGAAAAAAAACAATTAACATATGAAGAAATTGAATATGTAGTAAATAGTTTTGTAAAAAAGGAAATTTCTGATAAAGAAATGAGTAGATTTCTTATGGCAGTTTATAATAATGGATTAAGTTATAAAGAAACTTATTTTCTTACAGATGTCATGATAAAAAGTGGAAAGATTATTGATTTAAGTGAAATACATAAACCAATTGTTGATAAACATTCTACTGGTGGTATTGGTGACAAGACAACCCTAATTGTTGCTCCAATTGTGGCTTCTTTAGGTTTAGCAGTTGCAAAAATGAGTGGAAGAAGTCTTGGGTTTACAGGAGGTACTATTGATAAACTTGAAAGTATTCATGGGTATGATGTTAATTTAAGTGCTGATATTTTTTTTAAGAATGTTAATAATATTGGAATATCAGTTATTAGTCAAAGTGAAGATGTTGCAATTGCAGATAAGAAGATATATGCTTTAAGAGATGAAATTGGTGCAGTTAATTCAATGCCTTTAATAGCAAGTTCAATTATGAGTAAAAAAATAGCAAGTGGAGCACCTTCAATAGTAATAGATTTGAAAGTTGGAAAAGGGGCATTTATGAAAAATAAGAAAGATGCTGTTAAACTTTCAAAAATTATGATAAAACTGGGAAAAGAATATAATAAAAAGGTAGTATGTATTTTAACAAATATGGATTATCCATTAGGAACTTCTGTTGGAAATGTTATTGAAGTAAAAGAAGTTATTGAATTCTTTGATGGAAAATATGATAAAAGATTAAAAGATTTAGTTGTTAATATATCAAGTAATATGGTTAGTCTTGGTAAAAAGATAAGTTTTAAAAAAGCAGAAGAATTAGTTTTAAAATCTTTAGAAGACTATTCAGCGAAAGCAAAGTTTTATGAATGGGTAAAAACTCAAAATGGAGATATTTCTAAATTAAAGGACAAAGCCAGTCAAATAGTTATTAAAAGTGATAAAGTTGGTTTTATTAATGATATAGATGCTCTTAAAATTGCTGAGTTAGTATCTTCTTTAGGTGCCGGAAGAAAGAATAAGGAAGATGTTATTGATCATGCAGTAGGTGTTAAATTAAATAAGACTATAGGAGATTATGTAAAGAAAGGAGATATTTTAGGTACTATTTTTTATAATAAAAAACAAGAAAATGTAAATAATATTTTTATGAATAGTTTTATTATAGAAGAAAACAAAAAGAAAATTTCTAATATAATAATTAAAAAAATTAAATAGGAAGTGATTTTATGAAAAATATATTTTTATATATAATAGTAATCAGTATTGCTTTCTTTTCTTTTTCACTTAATATTTTTGGAATTACAAATTTAATAGTAAATGAAGGAACTTTAGTTCCTTATTTTGACAAAACAATTTATAAATATAATATTTATTTAAGTGAAAAAAATGAGTATATAAATATTAACTATACTAAGGAGGAGACTGATGATTATGTTGAAGGAATAGGTAAGATTCCTTTAAAGAAAGGTATTAACAATTTAAAAGTTTATGTTAAGAAGTTAAATGGAACTTCTCAAGTATATACAATTGTTGCTTATAGAGGATATGAAGAAATAAAAGATTATGAAAGTGCCACTTTAACTGATTTAAAAATAGTTGGACATAATATTGAATTTGATGAAAATGTATTTGAATATATTATTAATATTGATGAGAATGAAAATGAATTGGATATAAATTATGTTCCAAAGAGTGAATATTCTCATGTAAGATTGACAGGAAATACAAATTTAAGTAAAACTGAAAACATTATTACTTTAACTGTTACTAGTAAAGATGAAAAAATCACTAATATATATACTATAAAAGTAAATAAATTAATAACTACTTTTAATGAAGATAAATCAAATGTAAATATTTCAACTAAAGTTTTTACTAAAAAAGACGTAATAATTACAATTATATTAATAACTACTATTGCTTTACTATTTATTTTTATTCTTTTTAAAATTCTTTTCCATAAGAAAAAAAGAATGGCTGTTTAATAATTTAAATATTTTACAGCATATTCTTCAAATGTAATCTGTTCATTATAAATAATAGTTGCAGCTTCTATCCCTAAATACCTATAATGCCATGGTTCATAACCATATCCTGTTATAAATTCTTTTCCTTTAGGATATCTTTCAATAAAGCCATATTTATGAGCGTTTTCTTTTACCCAGTTATAAACTTCATATTTTTCAAAGCCATCAAGGACACCTGCAATATTTGAAATGTCAACAGCCAACCCTGTTTGATGTTCTGAATGACCTGGACGAGCAGAATATTTATCAGCATGAGTTTTCCCATTTTTAGAAACTGAATTATTATAAAGAGTGCTTTGAAGATTTTCTGTTCTATATCCAGATACTACAAGCAAAGTATATCCTTGACTTCTTGCCTCGTCTATTAAAGCTATTATACTTTCACCAGCAGTTTTTTCCATTTTTTGACTATTATAACTATAACTAGTACTAAATGTTATTAAGTTTTTTGCTTCAAAATTTAGAGGTAAGGAATTATATTTATTTACTAAAATCGTTTTATCATGTGGATTAGTAACTTCTTTAATATCAGTATAAAATTCTTTATCTAAACCAATATTAACATACATTACAACTTGATTGATAGAAAAACTATTATTTTTATTATATGAAATATATCTTTCTAAATTTTTAAATTTAAAATAATCATCTTTAATAAAATCAATAAGTTTATTACTTTTTTCTATGTTCATTATTTCTTCAATTTCCTCTTTACTTAATTTATCATATATAATAGTTATCTCATTGGAAGTATAACCTAAATTTTCTAGTTTTTCTGTAATTTCGTTTTTGTTATTATTTTCTGATGTATCAGTTAAATAAGGTAATCCATAATAAAGTGCAAAACCTATTACTGCTAGTATTAATAGTATTTTTATAAATTTCTTCATATTTCACATCCTATATCAATTATATCATTTAATTAGTTCTTTAGACTTGATTTAATTAAACTTTACATATAAATTTTAGTATAGATTTTTTATAAAACTCATAAAATCTAATAGGTGGATAAATGAAAAAAGTATTTTTGATGTTTATGTTTTGTCTTTTATTTAATATGATGATTTTGAATGCTGAAACTGTAGAATATGCACAAAATTCTAAAAGTGCAATTTTAATTGAAGCAAGTACAGGAAATGTACTTTATTCAAAAAATCCTCATGAAAAATTAAGTCCTGCTTCTATGACAAAGGTAATGACTTTGCTTTTGACAATGGAAGCATTAGAAAATAAGAAGATTTCACTGGAAGATGAAGTTTTAATAAGTTCTAACGCATCTGGTATGGGGGGAACTCAAATTTTTATAGAAGCAAACACAAAAGTTAAAGTAAATGATTTATTAAAAGGAATAGGTATTGCTTCAGCAAATGATGCTGCAGTTGCAATTGCAGAACACATTGGAGGGACTGAAGAGAACTTTATCAATATGATGAATAAAAGAGCTAAAGAACTTGGTGCAGTTAATACAAATTTTAAAAATTCTCATGGTCTAGATGAAGCAAATCATTATTCAACTGCATATGATTTATCATTAATAGCAAAAGAATTAGTGAAATATGAAGATGTTTTGAAGATTACAAGTACATATGAAGAATATATAAATGTAAGTGGTAAAAACCATTGGCTTGTAAACACAAATAGCTTAGTGAGATTCTATGAAGGAATGGATGGGATAAAAACAGGTTTTACAGATGAAGCGAAGTACTGTTTAACTGCCACAATGCAAAGAAATAATATGAGACTTATTGGAGTAGTAATGGGAGCTGAAACAAAAGAAAATAGAAGTGTTGATATTATTAAAATGATGGAATATGGTTATAGTATGTATAATATCAAGAATATTTTAAATAGTAAAAAAGAATTAGGAACTATATTTGTGGATAAAAGTAAATTTAAAAATATAAATTATTATTTAGAAAGTGATGTAAATATAGTAGTTGATAAAAATACAACTGAAATTGATTATAGAATAGAAAAAAATTTGTTTAAAGTAAAAGCACCTTTAAAATCTGGTGAAGTAATAGGTGAATTGATTTTAAAATATAAAGAAAATACTGTAAAATATAATTTAATAGTAAAAGAAGAAGTAGAAAAAGCAAGTTTTTTCAGATCAATTCTCAATAATCTTAAAGATATGTTAAGTGGTAATATAAATATGTTAAGATAAATGTAAAGATATAAAAATTTAAAGAGTTTAACTCTTTTTTTATGTTAAAATAAATTAAGAGGTGTTTTATGAAAACGGGTGTAGGAGTAGGAGTTATCATACTTAAAGATGGTAAAATTTTATTAGGTTTAAGAAATTCAGATAGAGAAAAGGCGTCAAGCGAATTAGAAGGACAGGGAACCTGGACAATGCCAGGAGGAAAATTTGATTTTGATGAAACTTTATTAGAAGCAGGAATTCGTGAAACAAAAGAGGAAACAGATTTAGATATAACTAAAATTGAAGTATTCTGTGTTCAAGATGATTATGCTCCGAATGTACACTATGTAACTATTGGTCTTATAGCAAAGGAATTTAATGGAGAAGTTAAAACTATGGAACCAGAAGAAATAATAAAATGGGAATGGTTTGATTTTAATAATTTACCAAAAAATATTTATTTACCAAGTAAGAAATGTATTGAGAAATATTTAAATGGGAAAATATATTAGGAGTAATTATGTTAAGAAAAGTTAATCAAGTAGTGGGGATAGCATTTATAAAGGATGGAAAATTATTAATTTGTGAGTCTGTTAGATCAGCTAGAGTTGGAGAATTTACTTTAATAGGCGGAGGAGTTGAAGAGGGTGAAGAACCGATTGATGCTTGTGTAAGAGAAGCAAAAGAAGAAATAAATTATAATTTTGATGTAAAACAAAGCGATTTTGAAGAAATTAAATCTTATATAGAACAAGCGGCATCTGATCCAAATATTTTAATTCAAATGCATATTTTTATTGCAAAAAAGGATATTAATATGGAATTTGTTCCATCAAATAAAGAAATTTTAGAATATCACTGGTATTCATTAGGAGAAAAGGCAAGAAATTTATCTTCTTCAATAAGAAATTATGTAATTCCTTATGCTGTTCAAAAAGGATTAATGTATTAAAATAAAAAGGTATAAAAATTTATACCTTTTTTAAAAAGCGTTTTTTAAATAATTAGTAATAATTTAATTAGAAAGGAGGGATTAATTATTACTTTTTTTAAATTACTGCTTATTTTATTATTAATACCTATAAATATTAGCGCTACAGAGTTTTCTGAATGGAGTGAGGAAATACCAGATAAAAAGAATATTATAGTAGAAAGTGAAGTAAGATACTTATGGTATGAAAATAATATAGTAAATGAACATTATGATTTATTTAATAATAATTCTGAACATATTATAGATTTAAATGATTTTAAATATTCTGATTACTCATTATTTTCAATAGAACGTCCAGAAGAAATAGAATATAGAGAAATAGAAGAAGAAACTGAAATGGTAATATGTGAACCAAATAAGTTTAATAAAGTTGTTTTTAAGAATTTTACTATAACTGGAAATATTTCTGAAATTTCATTTAAAAATAAAACAACAGGAGAAGATATATTATATACTTTATCTGGAAACTTTGAAGGTATTCCATCTAAAATAAATGATGGAAACTTTAGTAAAGATTCAATCAGTATAACAAATGATACTATATTAACTTTAGATTTTAATCAATTGTATGATATTTATAATCTTGATATTTATATATATATTACTGATGATGGTTTAAATAAAACATTTAAGATGTCATTTTTACAAGAGAAATATCCAATTAGTGAGAAAGTGTTAACTATTAATACTTTACCATACAGTGTTACTGCAGGAAAATATAGAATGATAATAACCCCAGATTCTTCATGGAATAATCAAACTGAATTTATAGAAAAATATTATAGATATAAAGATAAATTATTTAAATATTATGATATTGAAAGAAGATATATTGATGGATATTTTATAGCGTTAGATGGGTATATAAAAGATGAAAAGCAAAGTAAAACCTTTTATAGATATAAAAAAAACGAAATACTTAAAAATAAAGAAAATATAATTACAGAAAAATTACAGAAAAATAATGAAAAAGAAAATGATATTGAGAAAGTAGAAGTATATAAACCAAAGATAGAAGAAGACGATAACGATACTTCTTCTATAAAAATAATTGTAGCTTCCAGTCTTATTTTAAGTCTTATTTTAGTAATAAGTAAAATTTTATACAAAAAAAATATAATAAGTCGAACGATTTAATTTTCTATTTTTGTCGAAAGTGTTTAAGGAAAATAAAAAATACTCTATATTGAGTAAACAGGTGAAAATTATGATAAAAATTGATATGGAATTTAAAAAAGGAATTTTATTTATAAGATTAAATGGTAGTTTAATTAATTCTACTAATTCAGAATTTAGAAATTTGGTTTTTCCAATTATTTTAAAAAATGAATTTAAATATATAGTTTTAAATTTTTCAAATCTTAATATTATTGATGAAACAGGTATTGAAAGTCTAATAGATTTAAATAATATTGTATCATCGTGGAAAGGAAGAACAAGTCTTTGTAATTTAAATAATGAAGAGTTAAAAATAAAAGTTAGTAATAGCGAACTTTCTAATTGTTATTATCAAACTAATGATGAGTTAACTGCAACTGGAGTGTTTAAGATATGAATAATGATATATTAAAATTAATTAATGAAAATAAAAATTTAATATATAAAATCGCAGGAAAGTATTCTCTTTATTATGACATAGAAGATTTATATCAAGTAGGTGTAATTGGAATTATGAAAGCATACAAAAACTTTAATTCTAATCTAAATGCAAAATTTTCTACTTATGCCTACTCATATATAGTTGGTGAAATATTGGAATTCATAAGGAATGATAGAAATATAAAGGTAAATAAAGACACTATTAAGTTGTATAAGTCTTATCAAAAAGCATTAGATTTTCTAACACATAAGAATTCAAGAATTCCATCTTTTTATGAAGTATGTAAATTCTTAAATATCCCCGAAGAAACAGTTTATAATTCATTAGTATCAAGTGAATTTACTCTTAGTTTAGATAATGAATTTAATGATAACAGTAATTATTATGAATTAATTGGTGAAGATAATAGTGAAAAACTTGATAATTTAATATGTTTAAGAAATGAAATTGCACAACTAAAAGATTTAGACAGAGAAATTATTAAATGTAGATATTACAAAGATTATACTCAAAGTGAAACAGCTAGTATATTAGGTATTTCTCAAGTACAAGTTTCTAGATATGAAAAAAATATACTGACAAGAATTAAAGATAGAATGGTTTGTTAAAAGAAAGTATTAAATAAAAAATAACTCACATAATAAATATAGGTGAGTTTATGACTGATAAAGAGTATAAAAAGTTAGTAAAATCAAAGATTCCAAAAGAAAATAAATCATTTAACTTATTTATCGCATTTTTTATAGGTGGACTTATGGGAGTACTTGGTCAAATCTTGACTGAAATATTTAATCATTGCTTTAATCTGCCTGTAAGAGATTCTTATATGTATACAATGATTGTTTTAACAATAGTAGCTTCTATATTAACAGGCTTTGGTATTTTTGACAAGGCAGCTAGTTTTGCTAAATCAGGTTTAATTGTTCCTAGTACTGGATTTGCTCATGCAATGACAAGTGCAGCAATGGATTATAAAAAAGAAGGACTTATTAGAGGTATTGGTGCTAATATATTTAAATTAACTGGTAGTATTATAGTATATACAATCGTCGTTTCTTTCTTTGTAGCTCTTATTAAAGGAGTTTTATCATGAGAACATTTGTATTTAAAAATGTATATGTAAATGATTTTTATACTATGTTAGGCAAAAAAGAACATAATCCTAGTGTTGTAAAGAAAGTAGATTACATATATGACGATTATTATGTTAATGATAAATCTTTAGAGGAAACTGAAAGCTGGTTTCAAACTGTTTCAATAGAAGGATTATTAGATAAAGTTCAAAAGAAATATAAAGATATTGAATTATTGATAGGTGGAGATTTAAATAATCAATTATTTTCTTCTTGTTTTA
>CAZMCS010000034.1:0-10638 GCA_964565085.1 uncultured Muribaculaceae bacterium
TCTTAATGGGGCGCTATAAGGGGATCGAACCCTTGCATAACAGAGCCACAATCTGCCGTGTTACCACTTCACCAATAGCGCCATAATTAGGTATAATTATACCAGGAATTCCAATATTTATCAAGCATTTACTGTTTTATCAAGTTTAAAAATACTTTTTCTAATTCATAGTCTATATACTCATCTTTTATTAAACCTAGGTCTTTTGTATATCTTTCTAATGTTTCAATTGTGATTACACATAATTTATATTTTAATTCATTTGTTTTTGAATCATAACTTATAGTACTTAATCTCCCTGTTTTACTACTGTAATTGAATCCATTTGCAAGTTCAGCCATAAAATCCGTTGAAGTTCCATCATTACCTTCTCCTACTTCTTCATCACTTGCTTCTAATATTTCATATTCTGTTATTTTATTTACTATTTTTGCACAGTTATTATTTAAATTATTAAATTCATCCGATAAATTAGGCTTTACATTGAAAATTACTCTTCCTGAAGAATGAAGTGAAATATAAGCATAAGTATCTTTTAAATATTTATTCTGCCAATATATCAATGCCTTTGTTTCAGGTTCACTTCCCAAAGTTTTTCCAGCATAATATCGATTTCTTTCTGTTGATAGAAGTAAGGAAACTGTATTATTAAGTTCATATTTTTTATAATAAAGTCCCCCATTTTGAGAAGGCATATTTCTATTTAAATCTATTCCATTTGCATTTGCCTTAAAATAATGGAAATCTATTTTATCTTTATTATTATAAGTATATAACTTCTTGTTTTTTAACATTTTTGTTCCAAAAATTGCAACATCATAACCGTCTGGATTTACATTTGGCAATATAACTATTTTATACTTATTTAATAATTCTGTTATTTCTTTATCATTTTCTTCATATTTATTAACTAAATCTATCATAAATTTAATAATAAACAAAGGATTACTAAACTCTGACGCGTGAATTCCTGCTTCAAATAAAACAGTTTCATCTCCATTGCCTATTTCCAAAGAATAGATTTTTCTTTCATCTACAGAAATCCCAATAACTTCAGTTTTAACTATTTTAGAATTATTCAAATTTTTATAAATACTCTCTAATTCAGAATATTTTAAATATTCTTCAAAATTATAACTCATTTTTTTATATGAATCTGTTTCTTTTAATACTTCAGTTTTTCTCTCAATTATATTTATATAATCTTCTTTTGAAATACCAGTTGCAAAATATTTTGATATTATTTCCGGATTATTTTCTCCTTTTGCATCTATAAAACTATCTTCTACATTTATTTCTTTATTTACCTCTTTATTATAAATCAACTTTTGTTGATAAAAATCATATACAGCAAATAACAGAAACAAAATAATAAATACCACTAATAGTTTTATTTTTCTCATAGATTTCTCCAAATTTATTTTACAATATCATCTTAGTTAATTATATTACTAAAAATAAGTAGAATCAATATTTTATTTTTCGTTATATTTTTCAGTTATTAATTTCCTTGCATTAGTAGTTTGTACCTTTTTTAACCAATTCTTACGAGGAATACTATCTGGATTTGTTTCAATAAGAATTCTATCTTTATTGTTTAGTACATAATCACCATTCTGACGCTTATCATTTACAAATCCATATTTCATAGTATTTCCTAATTCCGGGTTTATTTTATATGCTGCATCTAATAAAGTTGAACCTTTCGGCAATTGTATAGTTTCTCCTTTAGGTGTATAAACATATATTTTTTCTGAAAACAATTCTTTTTTCGCCTGATCTACAAATTCCTGATTATCTGTAAACATTGAACTAATATCTGAAAGAGTTCTATAAAACTGAAATTTTTCTCTTAAATCTTTCTGCATTAAATCTCTTGCTTTCCCTTTGCTTTCTTCCCAATATGCAGTTAATCCAAATGAAGCTATTTTATCCATTTCAAATGTTCTAATTTGAATTTGAACCAATTTATCATTTGGTCCAAATACTGTAGTATGTAATGATTGATATAAATTTTGTTTAGGATTACAAATATAGTCTTTAAACTTACTGTTAATTGGTTTATATGTATTATGAATGTATCTTAATGCAATATAACATTTATCTATGTCATCAGTCATTATTTTTAATGAAAATAAATCATGTATATAAGAGAGATTATATCCTTCATTTAATACTTTGTATATTCCAAATATATTCTTTGTTCTTTCTTTTATTTCACACTTTATATTATTTGATTTTAATATATTTTTTATATTAGTTGACATTTCTGATAAATATTGATTATTTTCCTGTTCAATTTTATTTTTCATTAATTCTATTTTTCTATATCCTTTAGGATTTAAATATTTTAAAGATAAGTCTTCAAGTTCGTTTTTTGTCCTATAATCTCCTATAAAATATGCTAAAGGAACATATAATTCCATTGTTTCTGTAGCATTTTCTATTTGCTTATTTACAGGTTTAAATTGTAAAGTTCTCATATTATGAAGTCTATCATTTATTTTTATTATTATGATTCTGATATCTTCCATCATACTTTCTATAATTTTCCTTGTATTTGTACATACTTCATCTCGTTTTGTTGAAAAATTCATTTTACTTAACTTTGTAACCCCATTTACAAGTAAAGCGATTTCAGAATTAAATTCTTTTTCTATATCTTCTTTCGTTATTTTTCCCTTAGAATCTTCTATAACATCATGTAAAAGTCCGGCACAAACTGTATTTTTATCTGCAAATCTTCTTGATAAAAGGAGTGCTACTGCCAAAGGATGAGTAATATAAGGTTCTCCACTTTGTCTTACTTGACCTTGATGAACTTTAAAAGCAAATTCATATGCTTTTCTTATATATTTTTCTTCACATGCATTATAAGTTCTAACATGGTTAATTAAATCTTCAATAGTTAAATTATTCATTAATTATCACCTCTGAAATAAAAAACAACTTTTAGATATAGTAATCTTAAAGTTATTTATATTTTCTTTTCGCAGCATGAATAGATATTAGAATGTCTAACACAGTTAATATTAATTAATTTAATTCTTTCAATTATATTCATACTAACATCCTTTTAAGTATTTATTAATAAATATACACTATAATTATTATAAAATCAATATCTTAATATAAAAAACGAATCTTTTTATTAAAGTTCGATCACTCTCTTAATGGGGTGGATAACGGGACTCGAACCCGCGACCTCTAGAGCCACAATCTAGCGTTCTAGCCAACTGAACTATAACCACCATTTGAAAAACTATTCTTATAATAAATATTTATTGAATAAAAGTCAATATATTTTTAATATTTAAATAGTTCTTGTTATTTATTCTTTAATTTTCTCTACAAGTTCATCCTGTGAACATAAAATTTGTTCTCCGGTATTCATATTTTTCAAAGTATACATTTTCTGTTTAATTTCGTTGTCTCCTACTACTATTACATATTTAATTGAAGACTTATTTGCAAATTCAAAGCATTTCTTTATCTTTCTTTTATTCATTTCCAATAATACATTAATATTATTGCCTCTTAAATAATTTGCAAGTTTTAAACTTTCTATTTCTGTATCCATAGGAATAATGTATGCATCTATATTATTGTTATTTGATTTTTCTTCTTTTAATATTGCAAATATTGGTTCTAATCCAAATGATAACCCTACCGCAGGATATATTTCACCATCATCCATGAATTCAGTAATGATTTTATCAAATCTTCCACCGCCACCTAAACTACAATCAAGCCTATTCTTTTTATCATAAAACTCAAATACAATTCCAGTATAAATTCCAAGTCCTCTTGCAAGAGTTGGCGTAAAAATAGTATTATCTTCTATATCAAATTCTTTTATATAATTTTGAATTTCTTTTATTTCATTTAAACCTTCTAATAATAAATCATTCTTAGTATTAGAAAACATTTCTATGTATTCACCAATTGTTTTATTAAACATAACTAGTAACTTTTCTACAGTATTTTTAGATAATCCTATATTTTCAAATTCAACTTTCAATTCTTCTAAACTGATTTTTTGCATTTTATCTATTATACCAATTACTTTACTGAAATCTTCTTCTTTTACTTCGCATTCAATAAGAATTCCTGTCATTAATTTTCTATTATTCCACTTAATATTTACATCAATATTTAATTTTTTAAAAGTATTTATGACTAATATCATTTGTTCTATTTCAATATATCTATTATCTATTCCTACAACATCTACATCACATTGATAAAACTCTCTAATTCTTCCTACTTTAACTGGTCCATTTCTAAATACTTTACCTATTTCATATCTTCTAAACGGCATTTTTAAATCTTTATACATACCTATAACTTTACAAAATGGTACAGTTAAATCATAACGTAATCCAATTCTTCTACCACCTTGATCGTATAATTTATATATTTCACTTAATATTTCAGCACCTTCTTCATATTTATAGGCTAATAACTCATAATAATTTAGAATAGGTGTTTCAAGAGGTAAATAACCATATTTTTTAAAACTATCTTTTAATATAGTTATTGTATTTTCTCTTATTACTTGATCTTCTGGTAAGAAATCTACAGTTCCTTTTAAATTTTTTAATTCTATTTGTGAATCCATCTTTTCACTTCCTTTAACTTTCTTTTTTTATTTTAACATTTACAACTATCTTTGTAAACATTACTAAACATTACTTTCTATTGTATTTAATGCATTAATTAAATATTTTAAATTTTTATCTTTTAGTATTTTTTTATTCTTTTTGTTTATGACAGTAATAGCGCTAATATCACATATTTTATAAAAATCTGTTAAACCATTAGCTTTTAATGTTTCTCCACTTTGTTTTATATCAACAATAACATCTGCTAAACCTATAAGTGGTGCTATTTCAACACTGCCATTCATTTTAATTATTTTTTTAGCTTTTATATTGTTATCCTCAAGAAACTTTTTAGTAAAAGTAACATATTTCGTTGCTATTATTTTTCCATTTAAGTCGTTAATATTTTTAAATTCTTTTTCTTTCTTTGAAGCAATAATCATTTGACAGTTTCCAATAGCTAATCTATTAACTGCTTTTAAATTCTTATTATTTTCTTCTAATAATATATCTAACCCCACTATTCCTATATCTCCAATACCAAAATCAATTGTCATTGGAATATCAGCAGGTTTTACAAATAAAAACCTGTATTTCGAGTTCTTGTCTTCAAATAGATATTTTCTGTTGTCAAAATCATTTATTTTAATTTTAATTCTATCTAGTAATTTTAAACATTCTTCTTGCATTCTCCCAGTTGGAATTATAACAGTAGTCATTTTAAATCTTCCTTTCTTATAAAAAAACTATGCAAGTTTATAAACCTACATAGTTTTTATTTTATTTTTTTTAACTAGTAGGTACATGGTCAAAAGACACTGTACCTACTTTACTTTTATAAAGATAGAACAGTGCACCCACTATGATGATGTAAATTGTTTAAAATTATCATTTTCTTCATAATATTTGCCCTCACAATATAGAATATCATTAAATTGATATAATGTCAACATCTTTTTAAATCTGAATCTATTATATCATCTAAATTTACTTCTATATTATTAGTATATGCATTTCTTATTATTTCTTGAATAGAAATTTCGCATTTCATAATTCTAGAAAAATTATCTAAATTTTCTCTTATCTGTCTTATAGAAAGATTTAGTCTTGCTTGTTCTTGTAATAAACTCTCTTCTTTATAACTATCAATTATCATAAGTAAATTCTTATCTGCTCTTATATCTGGATTTAATATAGCATCCATCATTTCAAGCATACATAAGTAATAACCCTGACTTACTATTAAATTAATGTAATCCTTATTATTTCGGATTATTTCATGCTCTAAAGCTTTTCCCAATACTTCTTTAGCTCGATAATCTGATAATGAAACTAATGTGTTTACTATTTCCTTATCATTTCTAATATATTCTTTTTCAAATAGAATTCTTAAAATTTGCATATTATCCCAATCTCTCTGATTTGCAATCAAATGAAAGAGATTCATATCATTCAATATATAATCTTTTTGAGCTGCTAAAATTAACTGTTGTTGCATTCCCCAATCCTTTTGAACAGAGATTGTATTTAAAACTTCATCATTTTTTCTAATATTTTCATCTAATATAGCTTGATACATTTTCTTTAAACAATCAGTTGTTTTTTGTTTGCCGAGATATCTAACTAATTTTATATTTTCTCTTATAAATAAATTCTTTTCTAATATTAAATAGAACAAATTTTGCATTTCTTTATCAGGAAACGTATTAATTATGTTTAATATTTCTACATTATTATTTATAACTTTGTCATTTAATTCGTAAACTTTACTTCTTTCCATCTTTTTCACCTATACATTTACTTTCTATTACTTTTTTATATATTTCTATTAATTCTTTAAATGAATTATAGTCAATATGTTCATTTACTTCATGAGCTGTAACAGGACCTGCACCTAATAAAATAATATTTGAATTCCTTATAAAACTTCCTTCAGTAACATAAGAGAAACTTGATATATTATTTTTTGTTAAATCTTCCACTTCTTTAATAAATTCTTTATCCTTGTTGTTCATTGCTATTATATCATTAATAATATTATAACTGCAATTATATTTACCAGATAATCTATTAATCTTATTTTTTATTTTATCATGATGATCTTCATTTATAGTTCTAAAATCAAATTCTATACTACAACTTTCTGGTATTTTATTAATTGCATCCCCGCCATTTACTTTTGCAATATTCATTGTTGTGTAAGAAACTTCAAATAAATTATTTTTTTCTTCTTTTAACTCATTATAAAATTTACTTAATTCATTAATAAAACTTACCGCGTTATTTATTGAATTTATTCCTTTATTAGGCATACTTGAGTGTGCTGACTTCCCTTTAAAAGTAACTTTATATTCAATGCAACCTTTAGTTGCTACTACTGGAATTAAGTTTGTAGGTTCTCCTATAATAATATATTTAGGAAATTCATTTTCATTTTTTACTAATTCCTTAATACCTTCAAAACCAATTTCTTCATCATAAGTTAAATATAATTTAATTCCATATTTTAATTTATCTTTATCAATTAAAGATATGGCTTTTAAGAAAGCAGCAATACCACTTTTCATATCACATGCACCTAATCCATATAAATTATTATCTACTTTTGTTAATTTAAATGGTTCATAATTCCAACTATCACTTTTATCTACAGTATCAGTATGGCCTAGAAACCCTAATGAGTAATTGGAACCAATACTTGATATCAACACTCTTTTATTATTGAGTTTATTAGTAATTATTTTATTTTTAAATCCTAAGTTTTTTAAATAATTAGAAACCCATTCAATTAATTCATTATTTTCATTATCTTTTACTGTATTAAAACTTACTAAATGTTCTAAAATTTTTAATTCATCCATCTAAAAACTCCCTTTTCTTTATTTTAATCTTTTTAACATAAATTTTCTTATATCAGTATCAGGAACATTTTCCTTACATCTTGGAAATTGTACTGCTTGAGTAATTATTTTACCATTTGAATCTTTCATAACTTCAAAACCTAATCTGTCAAATATATGTTCTGACATTGAACCTTCTAAATTTGTACGTAAATACATAGATTCTTTCCCTTGTAAACTTCCAACTTCTACTGCATACTTTGCTAATTCAGTACCTATACCTAATCCGCGGTATTTATGTAAAACTGCTAAATCAGATATATATATAACTTTACTAGGAACTTCAAATGCACCAATTACTGGATGATAATTTCTAGCCCCATATAACAATGTTACTATACCCATTATATCGTTTACATCATATTTAGCAAATATATCTCCTTCGCTTTGAAATTCATCAAATTCTTCTTTTATTTGATTTTCTTTCCAATCTTCCCAAAAAGGTTCTGTTTCAAATATTCTAAATACTTTTCTAAAATCTTTATAATCTTTTAAATTCTTTATCATTTTTTCTTTTCCTTTTTTACTTTTAAAATATCAATTTTAATAATAGCTATTATGGTTGAAACCAATAAGCATGCTTCTGTTATAGCACCAACATATGATTTAACACCAATGTTATATAAAAGCCATAACAATAGCATAATTGCTGTACCAAATCTTATGTTTTTAGGTTTATCAAGCCATATAACAATACAGTATATTATTGATGCAATTGATGGAAATAAACTATTTATTCCATTATAAGTAATTATTCCGAAAATTAAATATAATGCTATTACAATATATAAAATGTAATTCTTTTTATAAAATTCTGTAGTATTTTTTTTAGCAAGTGTAAAAGTTCTAAATATACCCACGACATTGTTAACAGCTCCTGCATAAGCTCCTAAAAATAAGTAATGAATAGCGTAAAATATACTATCAAAAGTTAAAAACCACAACATTTTTTTTCTGGTTTTCTGCCACATGCTTGTAATCATTGAAAGTGATCCAAATAGACCAAATATCTGAGCAACTATAAATAAAGTATTGTTCATATTAATTTTCCTCCTTTTAATTAATAACTATAAACAATTGATTTTAGTAACCTTTCCCCCTTTCAATAACAAATTTTAAAAAGAAAAACGACAGAACAAGATTTAATTTCTATATTTCAGTCGTTTTAATTTTTTTATCGCAACAAAATTTATTCCCCATGTGATGATGGTGATGATGTATATGAGAATGTAAGTTATTAAATAATACTTTCATACATAACCTCCATAAAAATGAAAATTTTGTCTAAATTTGTCATTTATTTAGTTATATTAACACTTTAAAATAAATAATGCAATAGTTTTTTTCAAATTTATTGTTATTCTTGAAAAATTGGAAAATCATTTAAGATATACAAAAAATTAAAAATATGATAAGATAATTGTAATAAAGAAGATAAAAATTTATCATAATTATACATTAAAATATATGATAAAAGAAGGAAAGATAAATATGAAAAATATAATTTTAACTGGAGATAGACCAACTGGTAGATTACATATCGGACATTATGTTGGTTCTCTTTATGAAAGAGTAAGATTACAAAATGAAGCTGAGTATGATGAATTAATTGTCATGATAGCAGATGCTCAGGCATTAACTGATAATGCTCTTAATCCAAAAAAAGTAAGAAGTAATGTTATTGAAGTAATGCTTGATTATCTTGGAGTAGGACTTGATCCAGAAAAAGTAACTTTTTGTATTCAGTCACTTATAACTGCTTTACCTGAATTAACTGCTTATTATATGAATTTGGTATCTTTATCAAGATTGCTTAGAAATCCAACTGTTAAAAGTGAAATAAAAGCAAGGAATTTTGATAAAGAAGGAGAAAACTGTGTTCCAGTAGGTTTTGCAAATTATCCAATAAGTCAGGCTGCAGATATCACTGCATTCAAAGCTAATCTCATTCCTGTTGGTGAAGATCAAGAACCAATGTTGGAACAAACAAGAGAAATTGTTAGAAGTTTTAATAGAATATATAAAACTGATATTTTAGTAGAATGTAAATCAGTATTACCAGCAAAAGAAATATGCTCGCGCTTACCAGGAACAGATGGAGACGCAAAAATGAGTAAATCAATAGATAATTGTATTTATTTAGCTGATGAACCTGAAGTAATAAAATCTAAAATTAATTCTATGAAATCATTTCCTCGAAACATTGAAGAGCCTGGAATCATAGAAGAAAACATAATGTTTATTTATTTAGAAGCATTTTGTAAGGACAAATATTTTAAAACTTATTATCCAGAATTTAGAAACTTAGAAGAATTAAAAATTGCTTATCAAAAAGGTGGTATTGGTGATGGAAAAATAAAGGCATTCTTAAACAATGTTATACAAGACGAGTTGCTTCCAATAAGAAATAGAAGAAAAACTTGGGAAAAACGAATTCCTGAAGTAATTGAAATCTTAAAATCTGGTACCGAAAAAGCAAATATTATAGCTAATGAGACTTTAAAACAAGTAAAATCAGCAATGTGTATTAACTATTTTGCGGATAATACTTTTGAAAAAGAACAAATAGATAAATACTCATAAAAAAACTTGATATCATATATCAAGTTTTAATTTACTTAATTTGTTCTATATTAGTAGGTAATGCAGCGTCAATTAATCCATATACCCAATGAATTCCATTAATTAGTTCTTTTCCTTCTTCTTTTGATAAAACTCCTGACTTTATTTTATCTTCACATTTAATTATTGCAGATAAACAATCTGCAAATAATTCATCTACTGTTTTATATAATTCTTTCCCATCTACTATTTTTATTTCAGTAGGTTCCATTCCTAAAATTTCTTTAATTTTCTTTAAATATTCTTCATGAAGTTTAACTGATTTCATTACTTCTTCATATCTATCCTTATTTTCCTCATTTGGATTTTCTTTATATCTTTTTTCAGTTACTTCTTTAAGATCAATTAATGGATGTATAAAAGGTTCCATACATACCTCCTTAAAATAATTTTATCATATGTTAATAAATATTACAATTTTTTGCATAAAAAAAAGATTGGCAACTTGCTATTTTCACTTACGCTATCTTCGCCGTTAAAGTGCTTAACTTCTCTGTTCGGTATGGGAAGAG
>CAZMCS010000035.1:0-10500 GCA_964565085.1 uncultured Muribaculaceae bacterium
AAAGTTTAATGATAATATCATTTTAAGAAGTTTTTATGATAAGGAAGTATATATAGCAAATAAAATTAAATTATTAAATAGAATTAAAACAACTTTAAAAGTAGATAAAGAAATATCTAAGTATGAAAAAGATAATAATATAACATTTAATGAAGATCAGAAAGATGCAATAAAGGGTAGTTTAAATAATAATTTATTTATAATAAGTGGTGGTCCTGGTACTGGTAAAACTACTATAATAAAAGCACTTGTTGATATATATAAAAAATTATATGAAAATATTAATGAAGATGATATTGCTTTAATAGCGCCAACAGGAAGAAGCTCTAGAAGAGCAAGTGAATCAGTTCATCATAAGGCAAGTACTATTCACAAGTTTTTAAAGTGGAACAAGGATACTTCTTTGTTTCAAGTAAATGAATTTAATAAAAGTGAAGCGAAATTTGTAATAGTAGATGAATTTAGTATGGTGGATATGTTTTTATTTTCATCTTTACTTGAGGGTTTAACTGATAATGTAAAACTAATATTGGTAGGTGATGCTAATCAGCTTCCTAGTATTAATCCAGGTAATGTTTTAAGAGATTTAATAACTTGCAATAAAATTAATCATAAATTCTTAAATTACATTTATAGAATGCAAGAAGGTTCTTATATAATTGATTTAGCTAATCAAATTTATAAAAGAGAATATATTAATGAGTTAAATAATAATAGTGATTTTAGTTTTATTGAAACAGAAAATCATGAAGTAAAAGAAAATTTAAATAATGTATGTATTAATTTTTTAAATAAAAAACTTAACTTAAATGATTTTCAAGTTTTAGTACCTATGTATAAAGGTGAAAATGGAATAGACAATTTAAATAATTTAATGCAAGAGATATTTAATAATAAAAGTGAATTTAAAAAAGAAATAAAATATGGAGATAAAATATATAGAGAGGGAGATAAAGTAATACAACTTGTAAATGATATTGATAATAATATTTATAATGGTGATATTGGATTTATAAAAAGAATAAATATTTTTGATAAGGCTTCTTCAATAGAAATTGATTTTAATGGAAATATAATAGAGTTAACTTCTAAAGATTATGATAGAATTTCTTTAGCATATGCAGTAAGTATTCATAAAAGCCAGGGAAGTGAATATGATTATGTTGTGATAATATTATCAAGAAGTTTTAGAAGAATGCTTTACAATAAATTAATATATACTGGTGTAACAAGAGCTAAGAAACATCTTATTATAATAGGAACTTTAGAGGATTTTAATTATTCAATTCAAACATTATACTCTTCTGATAGACTTAGTTATTTAAGTAAATTATTAGATGTATAAAACAATAGATTAGGTAAATAATAATAGTAGAAGGAGAGTGGTATTTATTAAATTTTTTGGTAAAATGTTATGGATGGGTGCAGGAGTAGGTGCAACTTTACTTTATAAGAAATATAACAAACAAATAATGAATATGGTTAAAAAACAACAAAAAAGAAAATATAATACTAGCAATAGCTCTTCGTAAGAAGTTGCTATTTTTTTTAAAATAAATATGCTATAATTAAAATGGAGAGTGAAAATATGGAGAAGATAAAAAATGCTTTTGATAAATTAAATATAAAAAGATTAAATCAGATTCTTAGTACAGGTAGTAAAATATTAAAAATATTATATGCATTATTAATTATATTAGCGATTTATTTAGCAAGTTTAATCTTTAAAGAATGGGAAATTTTAAGAATTATTGGAGTTATTTTAAAGATACTTAGTCCGTTCTTCATAGGCTTTTTTATAGCTTGGCTTTTAAATCCTTTAGTAACTAAATTTACAGAAAAAGGTTTAAGTAGAGCACTTGCTGTAGTAATAGTATTTAGTATTGTATTAGTATTTTTACTTTTATTTATACTAACAGTATTACCTCTTTTAGGTGAACAAATAAGAGATATTGTTTCTTCAATACCAGTTATTCTTTCTGATATGAAAGATTGGGCAGAAAATATATTTACAACTACTTCTGAACTTACTTTGCAAAATTTAGATTTTGCAAAAGCAAAGTTTTTCTTATATATTGAAAATATTGGTGATAATTTACAAACTAATTTGCCTGCTATAACTGTAAATTTTGTCAGTAAGTTTGTTAGTGGAGCAGGTATGATACTTCTTAGTTTTGTAGTAGGCTTTTACTTATTATTTAATTTTCATAATGTGAGTGAACATCTTACAGAGTTACTTCCAAAAAAATGGAAAATAGATTTTGAATTTTTATTAAGTAATATTAGTGAAACACTTCATAAATTTATAAAGGGTACATTATTAATTTCATTAATACTATTTATTATAACATTTATAGGATTTTCTATAATAGGTTTAAAAGCACCATTATTAATAGCTTTATTTTGTGCGATTACAAATTTAATTCCTTATATTGGGCCATATTTAGGTGCTGCAGCAGCAGGTTTACTTGGATTTACTCAAGGTCCAGTAATTGGAGTATTAACTTTAGTATTTATATTTATAACACAAACACTTGAAGGTAACTTCTTGCATCCAATGGTTATGAGTAAAAAGATGAATCTTCATCCAGTATCTATATTAATTGGATTACTTATATTTGGATATTTCTTTGGAATTTTTGGAATGATAATTGCAACACCTGTAGTAGCACTTCTAAAAATAATTTATGTATTTTTAGATAACAAATATGGATTCTTTGAATATCAAGAAAAACAAATAAAAAAAGATTAAATAAAAAAGACTTATAGAAATATAAGTCTTTTTTATTAATTGACAATTCTTAATTAAAACTATATAATAAGGCACATTATTAAGAGGGGTTATTATGAAATTTTTAAATGTTATGAAAGATAGATTTCTTTCTTCAGAGCTATCAGAAGAAGAGAAAAGAAAAATAAAACAATATTTTGATGAACATGATTATATTAAAGAAGATTTATATTTATTTTCAGAAAATAAACTATTAAAAAAAGCAATGATTATACAACAATTAAGATATCAATATTTAGTTGAAACTAATATAAAAAAATATAAGAATGTAAGTAATGATTATAATAAAATAAAGATTATGTCTTCAAAGTTAATAGAGGAGATTTCAATACCAAATAATTCGTTTAGTAATTCATTAGCTTTTGCATCTTTATTACATAGTGGATCTTTTTCAAACAACTTGAATTTTACTGCGGTAGAAGATGATAATAAAAATATAAAAGATATAAAAGGTATTGTGGGTCTTGATGTTATTAATGGATATTTTTCATGTAGGCATGCTTGTGCTGTTTTTCAAGATGTTTTTGATGAATTAAAAATATGTGGAGAAATTATTGGTTGTAGATCAAATGATACAGTAAGTTCTCTAAAAGAAGCATTTCAAACTTTTGTAACTCATAGTGTAAATTTAATAGAGTATAATAATGTTTATTATGCCTTTGATGCTTTTAATATTAATATGTTTGAATTTGAAGATGAATTTACTATGAAATCACTTTTAAATTCAAAAATACATTATTATAAACCATACTTTAGTATTTTATTTAATAACAAATCATTTGAAGAAGTATTAAAAAATATTGAAATGTTTAAAAAATCAAGTCAAACGAATCATATAACATTATTGGAACTTAGTGACATAATTAATGAGACTGATAATTTATATCATGAAAATATTGGTTTAGTAAAAGATTTTCAAAATGATACAGCGAAATTAAAAAGAAATATAGTTTCAAATTTAAGGTGTTAAAATGAATTTAAAATTAAAAGAAAAAGAAATGAATGAAATAACTAACGAAAATTTATATTTATTTTCTCAAAATTCAAAAATAATTAATAAAATATTATCAATTCAAGACCGCTATTATAAAATAGTTGAAAGAAATCAAAAAAGAAACAAAGAAGCTTTTATGAATTACAAAAACTTTATTAAAAAGGTTTCAGAATTAATTCCAGAGTTAAGTATTTTAAATCACTCTATAAGTTACTCTATATCTTTAACGAAATTTATACAAGATGGGCATGCTTCTAAAGATTTAAAGTTTACTATAGAAGAAGAAATAGAAGATAAAGATGGATTACTTGGTTTAAATGTTATCGATGGCAAAGGATGCTGCAGGCATGTATGTGTTTTTTTTCAAGATGTGTTTCAAGAATTAGGCATGTGTGGAGATATCATTCCTTGTATAAACGAAGATAATATAACTTTAGAAGAAGCATTTAGTTATTTGCCCAATCATACAGTAAATTTAATTGAATATAGGGGAGTTTATTATGTTTATGATGCACTTAATATAAACTTTTATAAATTTACTGATCAATTTACTATGAATTCATATTTTGATGAAAAAGATTTTGTTTATTTCAAGCCTTCTGCTAGTATGATATTAAATGATGAAACAATTGTAGAAGTATTAGAAAAATTAGGTAAATTTCTTGCAAGTAGTAAATCAAAAAATATAACAAATTCTGAATTTGAAGAGATACTTAAAGAGACAGTAAATATATATAATAAAAATTTAAATTTAATAAAAGATTTTGAAAGCGATACAGCAAAATTAAAAAGAAATATAGTATCAAGATTGTAGGAGTTAATATGAGTTTAAATGCAGAAAAGGAAATAGATAAATTAATATTTAATGAAAATTTATATCTTTTTTCACATAACCCAGAAGTAATTTCTAGAATAGAAACACTTCAGAATGTTAATAGAATATGTACTAATGAACATAAAGAAAAATATAAAGAAGCTTTTAAAAATTATTCTAATTTTAATAAAATATATGTTTCAAAATTAATTAAAGGAATAGGAATTCCAAATAATTCAATAAGTTATTCTATACTTTTATCACATATTATGTCTGAAGGTTATCTTTCAAAAGATATGGTGTTAGTTAGAGAAAATGAAAAATATAAGAATTTTAAAGATATATTTGGATTATTAGGATTAGATGTAATTAATGGAGTTGCATGTTGTAGACATTTTTCAACGCTTTTTAAAGATGTATTTAAAGAACTTAATATTTGTGGAGATCTTATCGCATGTTTATGTAAAGAAAATATAACTTTAAAAGAAGCATTTATTTCTAAACATAATCATGTAGTAAATATGATAGAGTATAATGGAATATATTATGCATTTGATCCATTTAATAATAATATTTATAAGTTTATTGATATGTTTACTATGGAACCATATTTTGATAAAAGAATTCTTATTTATTTTAAACCTTCTGTAAATATGATTTACAATGATGAAACATTTATAGAAGTTTTAAATAAAATAATTAAATTTGATGAAAGTAGTAAATTAAAACCATTAACTTTATCTGAAATGGGAGAAATTCATTTAGAAACAACTAATTTATATAAAAATAATTATAATATGGTAGAAGATTTTATAAGAGATACAATAGAATTAAAAAGAAGTATAGTTAAATCAATATGATTAGGAGTACATATGGAATATAGTATAGAAAACGAAAAAAGAGATGTTGTAGAATTATGCAATGAGGATTTATATTTATATTGTGATAATCCAGAATTAATGGAAAAAATAAATTTTTATAAACATTATTACTATAATGGTTTTATAACTAATAAAAAAATATTTAAAAGTGCTTTTATAAATTATGATAAATTTGTTAAACTATCTTCAAAATTAGTTAGTGAAATAGGAATGAAAAATAATTCTATAAGTTATTTTATAACTACATCAAAACTATTACATGAAGGATCTTTTTCTAAAGATTTAGAATTAGTAAAAGACAAAGATGGCTTACATATTATAAATTTAATAGGATTACCTTGGTTAAATATTATTAATGGTTATGCTTGCTGTAGACATTTTTCTCCGTTTTTTAATGATATTTTTAGTAATTTAAATTTAGTTGGAGATCCTATAGCGATTGTTGGTGATAAAGGAATGACTTTAAGTGAAGCATTTACCACTTTAGTGGATCATGATATGAATATAATAAAGTATAAAGATTTATATTATGGAGTAGATTCATATAATTTAGATTTTTTAAAATTTAAAAATGGATTTACTATGAATTCATATATTCATAATGACTATTTTTTCTATATTAAGCCTGCTATAACTGTAATTAGTTTTAATGAAAATTACTCTAAATTTTTAAAAAAGATAACATTGATAAATGAAAGTAGTAAAAAAGAATCAATTGAATACAAAGAATTTAAAGAAATATTAAGTGAGACATTAAATTTAATTAAGGAAAATCTAGATTTAATAAAAGATTTTGAAAGAGATACTATGGAATTAAAGAAAAATATTATTTCTTCAACTTCTATGTTATGGTAAAATATAAATATACTAATAAATTGGAGGACTAAATGAAAGAGTTAAAAAGAAAAGAATTAATTAACATGTATTTTAAATTTTTTGAAAGTAAAGGTCATAAAGTAATTTCTAATGCAAGTATAATACCTGAAAATGATCCTACTGTATTATTTACTACAGCAGGAATGCACCCTTTAGTACCTTATCTTCTAGGAGAGCGTCACCCTGAAGGAAAAAGACTAGTTAATGTTCAAAGATGTTTAAGAACAGTAGATATAGATAATGTAGGAGATGAGTCTCATTTAACATTTTTTGAAATGTTAGGAAATTGGTCACTTGGAGATTATTTTAAGGAAGATGCTATAAAGTGGTCTTATGAATTTTTAACAAGTAAAGATTATTTGGGTATTCCAAAAGAAAAATTAAGTTTTAGTGTATTTGAGGGAGATGAAAATGCTCCAAAAGATATTGAAAGTTTTAATGTATGGAAAAGTTGTGGAGTAAGTGAGGAGAATATTTTCTTTTTACCTAAAGAAAATAACTGGTGGGAACTAGGTAGTGGTAGTGGACCTTGTGGACCAGATACTGAAATGTTTTATAGAACAGGTAAATGCAAATGTAATAAGGGATGTACTCCAACATGTGATTGTGGAGAGTTTTTAGAAATTTGGAATGATGTATTTTTAGAATATGAAAATAAAGATGGAAAGTATTCAAAATTACAACAAAAGAATGTAGATACTGGTATGGGTCTTGAAAGAGTACTTACAGTATTTAATGGAAAAGAAAGTGTATATGATACAGAGTTATTTTATAATACAAAGAAAAGATTGGAAGAATTAACTAATCTTAAATATGAAGATAATTTAAAACCTTTTAGAATAATTATGGATCACTTAAGAACATCTGTATTTGTTCTTGGTGATGATAAACACTTAACTCCTTCAAATACAGGAGCTGGTTACATTTTAAGACGTCTTATAAGAAGAATGATAAGATATATTAAGAATTTAAATGTAACAGATTCTATATTAAAAGAATTAGCAATAGTTATAATAAATGATTATAAAGAAGATTATAAAGAATTAGAAAGAAATAAAGACTTTATAATAGATGAACTTTTAAAAGAAGAAGTAAAGTTTAATAAGACTATTAAAGATGGATTTAAGATGTTTGAAAAAGTAACTAAGAATATAAGTAATAATAAATTAGATGGAGAAAATGCATTTAAACTTTTTGATACATTTGGTTTTCCATTAGAGTTTACTATTGAACTTGCTAAAGAGAAGGGAATAGAAGTAGATACAGAAGGTTTTGATAACAAGTTTAAAGAACATCAAGAGAAGAGCAGAACAGCCTCTCAAGGAGAGTTTAAAGGTGGTTTAGCAGATACTTCTTATGAAAGCACTAAATATCATACTTTAGCGCATATTCTACTTGCTTGTTTAAAAGAAATGTATGGAGATACTGTTATTCAAAAAGGAGCTAATATAACTCCAGAAAGACTTAGATTTGATTTTAGTTTAGATAGAAAAATGACAGAAGAAGAACAACTAGAATTAACAACTAAAGTAAATAGTTATATAAAACAAAATCTTGATGTTATAAAAGAAGAAATGACTTATGAAGAAGCAAAGAACCAGGGAGCAGTAGGAATATTCACAGATAAGTATGGTTCTAAAGTATTTGTTTATTCAATTGGAAGTATTTCTAAAGAAATATGTGGAGGACCACATATAAAAAATACAAGTGAATTAGGTAACTTTAAAATTCAAAAAGAAGAAAGTTCATCTGCAGGAGTAAGAAGATTAAAAGTAATTCTAGAATAAAAAAAGCACTTAATAAAGTGCTTTTAAATTATCTTCCTAGTATACGACTCATGTTGTTTGGATCCATTTTATTTGCTAACTTTTGACATAATTCGTATCTAAGATTTACCCAATTTTGAAAAGAATTTGTTTTTGCACATCTTTCATATTCATTTAAACCTGAAGGCATATTCCTTCGTTCTGCCTGTGTAATAAAGCTAGAGGGGTTACTCATCATGTAATCTAAAATTTGAATTCGTTTAAATATTTCATAATAATCGTCCATGATTCCTCCTTAATCTATTATTCATTGTAGCATCGTCTATTTATTTTTGCAATAAAAGCACATTAAAATTTAAGTAATTCTAGAATAAAAAACACTTTAATAAAAGTGTTTTTAAAAGTTATTTTCTCTCTAGTGGAGAAGAATATGTATTTACATAAAAATCATTCCTAGCCAGTGCTGCAAGTTGTTGACACAATTTTTCTCTAAGTATTACCCAATATTTATAAGATTCTTTTTCTGCATATAAATGTCTTGAAGGTATACTTGGCTTAATACCTTGTTCTTCTGGTGTAAGAAATTCACGAGGATTACTTATCATATAATCCAAAATTTTAATTTGTTCAAATATTTCTTTATAGTCTTCCATAAAAACCTCCTAATTGATTATTTATTATATTATAAAGAAAATGCTTTTGCAATAAAAAATATTAAATTGACTTTTTGTTAATAAAGGTATATTATATAAATATTTTTATGGGAGATGAAAAAAATGGAATTAGATGGTTTTAGTGCTAGAAGTGGAATACTTGCTGATGCTATTATAGCAAGAGAAGCTAATAATATGATTAATAGTAATGACTATTATAGAATGATCGACAGTTTTAGAAGAGAAAATGCAGAAAGAGCAATATCAGTAAACGTAACAGTACAGCCAGCAAAAGAAGAAATTCAACCTAAAGAGATATGTTATACACAAAGAGAGCTTAATGAACTTTTCAGAATATTTGAATATACTGATATGAAAGATTTTGAAGACCTTTTAGAAGCTTTTAAACCTGCAGATATAGATAAAATAGTAAAAGATATTAATGATAATACACCTTGTATATTATATAACTTATCAGATGATAAAAAAAAGAATTTATCAAACGCATTTGTTTTATCTATTGAAAAGTTAAATATGTTATTAAAATCAAGAATGACTTTACATGACTTTTTAAATCAAGAAAAGAATTGTTCACTAACTCTTACTCCTATATGTAGATAAATATTAAAGAACTTGGAAAATCAGTTTCTAAGTTTTTTATTTGCATTACTAATTAGCCTATGCTAATATATATTTTCATAAAAGAGGAAAGCAATATGGAAAGTATAGAAATTAATAAAGAAAATATAAATAATCTTTTAATAGGTGAGTTTAATAGAAATTTAGGTAATTTTAATAATTTATGCCATTTTTATCAAATCACTAATGAAGCCTTTTATGGTTATTATAAAAAATTAATTTTACCACTTTTAAAAAGAGGACTTGTTGATAAAAAAAATAAAATTCTTTGCGTAAGTTCAAGTGGAGATAATCCTTTAGAATATGCTCTTAATGGTTTTAAAGATATTGATTGTGTTGACATTAATCAAGTAGCTTTATTTTTTACTCAATTGAAAATTGCAGGAATAAAATCTTTAACATATGAAGAATTTTTTTCCTTTTTTAATGGAGATATGACATTAAGGAATCTTTACGATAAAGTAAGGAATTTTTTAAGTGGTGAAACTTTATATTTCTGGGATACTGTTTATATGTTAATAGAAGAAGAAAATATCTTTTATTGGTCAAAGCCACATATTGGAAACTTATTTAGAGGTGATGCAGGTAACTATGATGATGTGCGTCAACAAAAAGAGTCTTATATTAATAAAGAGAATTATTATAAATTAAAAGCAAAAATATCAGATGTTAATTTCAATTATTTAAATTTAGATTTATTCGATTTAAAATATATAAATAAATTAATAAATGATACATATTCAGTGATAATGCTTTCTAATATCTTTGATTATTATTATTTTGAAAGATCAAGTTTTGATGAGTTATGTGATAAGATAAATATTATAAACAAAAAGAAAAAAGAATCTGGAATATTTATTCCCCATTATGTTTTTAATGATTCTCAACTTAGAATGTGGGCAAAGGATTTTGTTAGACATTATAATGAAGACAAAACTAAAAAAAATATGTTTGAAATTGTAAAAGTTTCCAGCTTTAATTCAGGAAGTAAAGCAGCTGTTTTTGTTTATAAGAAAAATATTTAGTAAAGTGTTCTTGAAATATTTTAAGATATAACAGTCAAAAAGAACACTCTTAATCAGTGGG
>CAZMCS010000036.1:0-10492 GCA_964565085.1 uncultured Muribaculaceae bacterium
ATTTTTACTGCGTTGGAACTTCTTAAAAATAAACCTAAATTAAAAATAATTATGTTTGACAGAGGAAAAAGCATTGAAACAAGAAGATGTCCTAAATTTGTTACTGGTGAGTGTATGTTCTGTAAACCATGTAATATTTCATGTGGATTTGGAGGAGCAGGTGCATTTTCTGACGGTAAACTATCATTATCCAAAGATGTTGGAGGATGGCTTGAAGATTACATTGGAATTGAAAAAATAAATGAATTAATTAAATATGTAGATACTATTTATTTAGAATTTGGCGCTAATAAAGAAATAGAATATAATGAAGAATTTGCAAATGTAATGGATGAAAAATGTAAGAAAGCAGGATTACAATTTATTAAGTGTCCTATAAGACATTTGGGTACTGAGAAATGCTCAATCATAATGAAATTAATGTATGATGAAATAATTAAACATGGTAATGTAAAAACACTACATAATACTGATATTAAAAAGACAGAAATAAATGGTAAAATTAAAAAAATTATTACAGATAAAGAAGAATTTAATTGTAATAATTTAGTATATGCAGTTGGCAGAAGTGGGGCTGACTGGTTACAAAACGAATGTAAAAGCAATAACATAGAAGTACTAAATAATCAGGTTGACTTAGGCGTTAGAGTTGAACTTCCAAGAAGAATAACAGATCCTATAACTAATTATTTATATGAATTTAAAGTTTATAATCTTTCAAAAACTTCACAAAATAAAGTAAGAACTTTCTGTATGAGCCCTGGTGGTTTCGTAGCACAGGAAAATTATAATGGTGACTTGGTATGTGTTAATGGACATAGTTTTAAAGATAAGAAAAGTAATTTAACAAATTTTGCATTACTAGTTTCAGCAAAGTTTACTGAACCATTTGATGATCCAATTGAATATGGCAGGTATATCGCAAGACTTTCAAATATGCTTACTAAAAATAAAGTAATGGTTCAAAGATTATGTGATTTAAAAATAGGTAAAAGAAGCACTAAAAAAAGAATGAATCTTTTATCATATGAACCATCTCTTAAAGATGCAGAACCAGGAGACTTGGCATTTGTTATTCCTCATAGAATCTTAAATGCTATATTAGAAACATTTGAGGAGTTAGAAAAAATATGTCCGGGAATTTCTGATGATGAAACTATACTTTATGGAGTAGAAGTTAAGTTCTACTCAGCGAAAACTAAAGTAAATGAGAATTTAAGAACTGATATAAATAATGTTTATGCAATAGGAGATGGAGCAGGAATAACAAGAGGATTAATGCAGTCATCGATAAGTGGTGTCATAGCTGCACAGGATATATTAAAAACAATAAATTAAAATTTATTGTTTTTTATTATTTTTATAACTTCTAAAGTATTTAATTCTCCTATTTCATGAATTCCATTTGGTATTATATAAGTTCTTTCTTTTATTTTTTTACTTGCTTTTTCTAGAAACAATTTAGGAGGTGTCATAGAATCATTTTCTCCAAAAATAATTAAAACTTCTTTTGAATTTAAATTATTTATTTCCTCTCTTAAATCAAGTCTTACAATATTTTGATAAGAATTTCTTAAAAACTTTGTTCCATACTTTGTTTCTTCATTTTTTACAATATATTTTAAATAAAATAAGCGTAGTTTATCTCTTAACGGATCTAAAAGTTTAGGAGTCTTTATAAATCTTTTACTTCTCTTTTCTTTTCTTTTAATAGCAGGAGAAACTAATATTATTTTAACTCTTGGATTTTTAGTTTTAAACCTAGTTGCAACTTCTCCACCAAAAGAATAACCTAAAATATAATCTATTTTCAAATTATTATTTTTTATATACTTTTCAACAAAAATAACATAGTCATCCAATTCCCAACTTTTACATTTTGGCTCTGGTTCATTTGCAAATCCGGGAAAGTTTAATTTATAAACATTATATATTTTTCTTAATTCTTTAACAAAGTTTTCTCTGTCAAACCATGAATCTTTTATTTTAGAATCATAACTTGTATATTTTTTATAGTTCCATCCTTGAAGTAATAAAATATTTTTCATATTGTCTCCTATTAATCAATTTTCTTTAGACTTTTATGATTTATTGCTATTTGTTTTATTCCATATTTATGTGAAAATGCTATTTTAGCAACACTTCCATCTATAGAAATTACTATGCCTTCTCCAAATACACCATGCATTATATGATTACCTGCTTTTAATTCAACTGCATCATCATAATACATATCATTATAAACTTCATTTTCTTCTTTTAATTCATTTGATTCAATAAGCTCTTCTTTTATCTCACTAACGAATCTACTTGGTGAATTTATACTTGTCTTACCAAATATAAGTCTTTTTTTGGCATTTAACAAATGAAGAATCTTTCTTGCTCTTGTTATACCTACATATACAAGTCTTCTTTCCTCTTCCATTTCACTTTCGCTTTCAAAACTTCTAAAATGTGGAAATATTCCTTCCTCTAATCCAAGAATAAACACTATATTAAACTCTAATCCTTTCGCAGAATGAAGTGTCATTAAATTTACTGCATTATTTTCTTCTTTATATTGTCCCATATCACTTACCAATGCAATGTTTTGTAAAAAATCTCCAAGAGAATATATTTCTTTTTCTTCAAAGGCAACAGTTATACTTTTAAATTCCTCTAAGTTTTCTAGTCTTATATTACTATCAAGGGTTATACTAGTTTCTAGTTCTCTTCTCATTCCTGTTTTAATTAATATATTCTCTACTAAATCTGATAATGACATATTCTTTGAATCTTCTATAAGTGAAAGAATAATATTTTTAAATTCTAATTCTTTTCCTGTTTCAATAGAATCAAACATACTAACATTTTGAGAATTTGCTTTTATTCTTAAGTTTTCTATAGTCTTAAGACCAATACCTCTTTTAGGAACATTTATTACTCTTTCTAAACTTAAAGAATCATCTTTATTATATATTAATGTAAGATATGCGATTAAATCTTTAATTTCTTTTCTATTATAGAAGAAATAACTACCTACAACTTTATATGGAATATTTTCTTTTAATAATTCTTCTTCCATAACACGACTTTGAGCATTTGTACGATAGAATACTCCAAAATCTTCAAAAGTGTATCCATCATTCAAAAAGTTTTTTATCTTTGTTACAACAGTTCTTGCTTCATCTCTCTCATCTTCACATCTGATATACTGTATTTTCATTCCTTCTTCATTATTACTCCAAAGATTTTTGTCTTTTCTTTCTTTATTATTCTTTATAACAGAATTCGCGGCTTCTAATATGTTCTTAGTACTTCTATAGTTTTCTTCCAATAATATTACTTTTGTGTTCTTGTAGTCTTTTTCAAATGAAAGAACATTTTCATAATTAGCATATCTCCATCCATAAATGGACTGATCTATATCACCTACTACAAATATATTTTTGTATTTCATTGAAAGTAATTTACACATTTCATATTGAACTGCATTAGTATCCTGATACTCATCTATAAGAATATAATGAAAATGCTCCTGATATTTATCAAGAATTTCCTTGTTCTTTCTAAATAATTCAAGTGGTAAAATTAATAAGTCATCAAAGTCAACTGAATTATTTTCCTTAAGTATCTTAATATAACTCTCATATACAAGACCCGCTATTTGATCAATGTCACTTTTAAAATATTTATAGAATTCAGTAGGTGTCAATCCTTCATTCTTCGCAAAACTTATTCTACTTATAATATATTTTGGATCATAATAACTTGGATCAAGACCTTTATCTTTTAATATCTTTTTTATAATTGATGTCATATCGTCTCTATCTATTATAGTAATATTACTTTTATAACCAATAGACGAATAGTTTTCTCTAGCAATCTTTAATCCAAACGAGTGAAATGTTCCAATAAATATTGAATCAGTAATATCCCCCAGTCTAACTCTAACTCTTTCTCTCATTTCATTTGCAGCTTTGTTAGTAAAGGTAATCGCAAGAATCTTAAAAGGACTCACACCATCTTCTATGAGTTTTACTATTCTTTCTGTCAGTACTCTTGTCTTACCAGAACCTGCTCCTGCAAGAACCAAACACGGTCCTTCATTATGATGTACTGCTTCTAATTGTTTATCATTAAGTTTCATATTATCACCTTCTGTACATAAAAATTATGCTATAAATACTATAACATATTTTTTATTTTAATATTTGAAAAATTAATAAATTAATATTTTTTAATCAACAATTCTTAAGTTCCTAGAAAATCCCTTGTCTGCTTTACGACTTTTAAAAACACTGTTTATGGTAGCAAACTCTCGATTATACTCTAACGCTAATTCAAATGAGTTAAAATCAAAAGATTGTTTTATAGAACTTTCAAGATTTACAATATCTTTTTCATCTAAAAATAATAAAGCTGATTTAAGTGAACATTTCTCTATAATCAAATAAGCTTCTCTTTCTTTTTCATTCATATTTGACTGATGAGAACCAAATATACTGTTTACTCCAATTTCAAACAATTTACCACCTGCTATACGCTTACAAACATTAAATTTATCACCTAATAATTGTTTTTCTTTTAATTGATTTAAATTAAAAGAGTCCTTCCCATCAAAAATAATTGTTTTTTCAAGATATTTACTAGTAAATATTTCATTATATTTATTTTTTATTAATAATTCTCGTATTTCCTCATTTTCTGTATTATCTATTTCTCTTTGTAGAAATAATAAAGTATGTAAATATGCTGTATTACTTATAAAATCATAAGTTAAATATAAATCATAAATATCATCATGATTTAAATCTTTTATTTCTTCTTCTGAATATACTTGTTTTAATATAATGTTATTACTCTTATTTTTTTCTAAATTATCAAACTTTATTCTTTCTGTTTCAAATATATTTAATATAGTTAATGTTAATCTAATATTTATTTGACTTAAATCTATAAAGTCTAATTTATCAGTATATTCTTGAAGTTTTTGAGTTAAACAGAAAATTAATATTTTTATATCTTCATAGTTAACTATATTTGGAACCATATGATAACGATATAAATTATTTATTATTATATTTTCTTTTATAGAATGTTTTCTAAGAATATTTTTATATAAATCGTATTCCTCAGTTTTTGTATTACCTTCACTATCCAATTGTTTTAATCTATCAAAATCTTCTTTAAGTTTTAAATAAATATCTATATATTCTTCAACACATTGTTTTTCATCTTTTATCATACAAATCACCTAAGATTATATTATAATAATTTACAAGCGAAATACAAGTATTATATTCTAAAGATTTAAAGTCTTTGTAAAATTTTTAAAATTTGATTGACAAATATAATAAACACGATATACTAAATATATACAATATATTGCTATTTTGTTATAAATAATACTATATATAGTATTTGTATGTGAAAGGATGATTTAAATGAAATGTCCTAAATGTGGGGATGTCGACAGCAAAGTTTTAGACTCAAGAAGTAGTGAAGATGGGAATGTAGTAAGAAGAAGAAGGGAATGTTATAGTTGTAGTTATAGATTTACAACTTATGAAAAAATTGAAGAAACTCCAATTATGGTAATTAAAAAAAATAATGAAAGACAAATCTTTGATAGAGATAAAATTCTTAATGGAATAATAAGATCCTGTGAGAAAAGACCTATTCCAATCAAAGAGATTGAAGAACTTGTTAATAAGATTGAACAAAAGATAAGAAATACAATGGTTAAAGAAATAAAAAGTTCAGAGATCGGAAATCTTGTTATGAAATATTTAAAAGATTTGGATGAAATTGCATATGTAAGATTTGCTTCTGTATATAGAAGTTTTAAAGATGTAAGTGGTTTTGTAAAAGAAGTAGAAAAACTAAAAAAATAAGGAGTATGTGAGGTAATATGATAGAGACAGTTATAAAAAGATCAGGAAGAAAGCAGGATTTTAATAAAAAGAAAATAGAAGAAGCTATTTATAAAGCCATAATAGCAACTAGAAATGGAATTTTAGAATCTAAAGCAAAAGAATTAAGTTCTTTAGCAACTGGAATTGTTGTTTTTAAATTAAATGAAAATAATGATACAGTAATTCAACTTGAAGAAATTCAAAATGTAGTTGAAGAATCTTTAATGAATCTAGGTATGACAGATGTAGCGAGAAATTATGTTAGATACCGCTTTCAAAGAGAATTACTGAGAAATGATAAAGAAACTGGTGTAAGTGTTGAAAAGATGATGAAAAACTACATAAAAAAAGATGACTGGCAAGTAAAAGAAAATGCCAATATGGATTACTCTCTTCAGGGACTTAATTATTATATAGTTAGTGATATAACTAAGAATTTCTGGTTAAATCATATTTTTAGTAAAGAACAAAAAAAAGCACACGAAGAAGGAAGTGTTCATATTCATGATTTAGGATTACTTTCTACTTATTGCTGTGGATGGGATTTAGAAGATTTATTATTAAATGGATTTACGGGTGTAAAAAATAAAACCAAGACTAAACCTGCAAAGCATTTAAAGACTGCATTAGGTCAACTTGTAAATTTCTTTTATACACTCCAGGGAGAGGCTGCAGGAGCGCAGGCAGTATCAAGTCTAGATACATATATGGCTCCTTTCATAAGATATGACAAATTACCTTACAAGGAAGTAAAACAAAACATACAAGAATTTATATTTAATTTAAGTGTTCCAACTAGAGTTGGATTTCAAACACCGTTTGTAAATGTGACACTAGATTTAACTCCACCTTCTACATTAAAAGATAATCCAGTTATAATAGGGGGTCAGTATCAAAAAGAAACATATAAAGATTTTCAGCATGAAATGGATATGTTTAATAAGGCTTTTTGTGAAGTTATGACAGAAGGAGATGCAAGTGGAAGAACATTTACATTTCCTATACCAACTTACAATATAACTAAAGATTTTGATTGGAACAGTAGAGTTGCAAATGAAATAATGAAAATGACTAGTAAATATGGGATTCCTTATTTTGCAAACTTTGTAAATTCAGATATGAAGCCGGAAGACGCTAGAAGCATGTGCTTATTTCCAGAAGAAACAATATTTATAAAAAATGGAAACTCAATTAAAAAATATACTATAGAAGAAATATATAATGAGTATAAAAATAACAAAATAGATGATGCGTGGTATGATTGTAAAGATAGGATTCAAACTATTTCATTAAATCCTAAAACTGGGAAATTAGAATGGGTAAATATTAAAAAATTTTTAAAAACTTACGACAATAAAATGATAAGTATTACTACCAAAGATGGTAAACTAATGCGAGTTTCAAAAAATCATTTAGTAGCAATTTATAATAAAGATGGAATTTCCACTAAAAAAGCACACGAAATAACTAAAGAAGATTTTTTACTCGTTTTAAAAGATGGATCAAATATTTTAAACACTGACAATAATATAGATTTAGATTTAGCTTGGTTTATCGGCTTGTTTATTGCTGACGGTAATTACTTATATGATAATAGAAATAAAGAAAAAGGTAAAATAAAAAGAGGAGTTCAAATTACATTTAATAAAAAGGAAGAAGATTTAATTTTAAAAACTAAGCAAGTTATTAAAAATTTGTTAAATTATGAAATGAAATTTATTGAAGATCCAAGATATGAAAACTCATTAAGAGGATATATTTATAATAGTAATTTTGCTAATGAACTTGAATCTAAGTATGATGTACAAAAATATAATAGGCTTCCAAATTGGATTTGGTCTAGTGGCGCAGAAACTATTCAAGCATTAATTTCTGGTTTCTTTGATGGAGATGGTTACAAAAGAGGACAAGAAATACATATCAATGATTTAAAATTATCAGAAGAACTTAATTTACTTCTTCAATTAATAGGAATTAGTACAACTTATACAATGAATAATAATTCTCAAGTAATAAGAATTCAGCATACTCTTGGTAGAGGTGCTAATGGTTCAAAAGTTATTAAAGATAAATTACATAATCTAATACCAGAATTTTTATTAAATAGAAGATTTGTTAAAGACATTAAAAATAAAAATTTGTTTCAATCTTACGGCAATAAAACAATTGGATTGTCTACTATTGATAACTGGAAAATCTCTAATGAAAAAATTGAATGGCTACGTAATTCAGATTTCGCTGTCGTGGCTGTAAAAAGCATTGTTGAAGAAAATTTTGATTATCAACAAGAACTTTATGATATTGAATTAGAAAAAAATCATTATTTTGTGCATTCTAATGGTAACATAACACATAATTGTTGTCGTTTGAGACTTGATAACAGAGAATTAAGAAAAAGAGGCGGAGGACTTTTTGGTGCTAATCCACTTACTGGAAGTATTGGAGTTGTAACGGTTAATTTACCAAGACTTGGTTATTTATATAAAAATAAAGATGAATTTAAAAAGAATCTTAAAAGAACAATGGACATGTGTAAGAGTATATTGGAAGTAAGAAGAAAAGTTATAGAACAGAATACAGAAGAAGGTTTATATCCTTACAGCAGATTTTATCTTAGAAAAGTATTTGAAAGATTTGGTGAATATTGGAAGAATCATTTTAATACTATCGGAATAATTGGAATGAATGAATGTATTAAAAATTACTTTGGAGAACATGAAGATATAACAACTGATAATGGTCAAAAATTTGCTAATGAAATAATGGATTATATGAGAAAAGTAATGCTTGAATATCAAAAAGATGGAGATTTATATAATCTTGAAGCAACTCCGGGCGAAGCCACATCATATCGATTAGCTAAAATAGATAAATCAAAATTCCCTGATATTATAACCGCTGGTAAAGAAGAACCTTATTACACCAATAGTACTCAATTACCTGTGAGTTATACAAAAGATTTATTTCAGGTATTAAATCTTCAAGATGATTTTCAATGTAAGTATACTGGAGGAACTGTATTACATGCTTATCTTGGTGAAAGAATTCATGATATTGAAGTAACAAAAAACTTAATAAAAACTATTTTTAATAATTATAATCTTCCATATTTATCAATTACTCCAACATTTTCTACTTGTGATGAACATGGATATATTGATGGTGAGCAATTTAAATGTCCTAAATGTGGAAAAGATACTGAAGTATGGACAAGAGTAGTAGGCTTCTATAGACCAATACAGGCATTTAATAATGGTAAATTTGAAGAATATAAAGATAGAGTAACATATGAAGTCAATTAACTCTATCATCGCAGGAATAAACCCATTTTCCTGCAATGATTATCCCAAAGAAATATCTTATGTAATTTTTCTTGGAGGATGTAACTTCAGATGCCCTTTTTGTCACAATTCTTCAATAGTTAATTTTAATAACAAAATATCCTTAGAAATTATTCTAAATGATTTAAAAAGGCGAAAAAACTTTATAAAAGCGGTAGTTATAACTGGAGGAGAACCTACAATACACAGCAACAATTTAATACAATTATTAAAAATTATTAAACAAATGAATTTTAAAATAAAACTTGATACTAACGGAACTAACCCAGTATTACTTAAAAAAATTATTAATTTAAAATTAGTTGATTATATTGCAATGGATGTTAAAAATACTTTTGATAAATATAATCAAACAACTAATACAAAAGTAAATATAGAAGATATTAAAAAAAGTATTAAAATAATTGAACCAAGTAGAATAAAATATGAATTTAGAACAACAATAAATAAATCATTACATACTAAAAAAGATATAGAAAAAATAAAAACATATTTTAAAAGTCCAAAAAGATATTTCTTACAAAATTATCAATATAATAAAGAACAAATAATAAACAAAGATTTTGGTAAATTCTCAACAAATAAATTAAATGAATTATCTAATAACTTAGAAATAAAAGTAAAAATTTAAAAAGATTCAAATTTGAATCTTTTTTTAAAATTTATTCAGTAGCTTTTCGTTCTAATGTTGGATTATCTTCTTGCTTTAATTGTCTTCCTTTTATTCTGATATTTATTATAAGGTGTTGGTTATCTATTCTAAAATCCATAGTTCCTCGCCCCGTTGTCATTATTTTCTCTTTTTCTTGTTCCAATTTTTGAATTAACAATGGAACTGAAACGAAACAAACAGAACCAAAACTCCTAATACCCAAATTTTTGAAAAGTTCTTTATCGGTTTCTGAAAATTCTCCTTTTGGCAAATCTAAGTTAATTATTTCATTAGCTTTAAAAAAACCTTCTTCATATGGAATTACTGGCTTTAACGAAGCAACTAAATCTTTAATTATTAAAGAATATACTGATTTTAAATCTGCTCCTTCTGCTTTTTCTTTTATTTTTAAAGCTTCTTTAGATAATTCATTACCCCATGAATCAATTTTTGCATCAATCTCTTCTAATAACATTCCTAATACCTCCCTTATTGATTATTATAATTCCAATATTCTTTGATGTCAACTTTTATAATTAAAATTCAATATCAATCTCTTTATTCTTCTTTCTAATAATTAAGTACTTTACAAGTTTTACTAT
>CAZMCS010000037.1:0-10304 GCA_964565085.1 uncultured Muribaculaceae bacterium
GGAAAGAGCAAAACGACAAGCGCTCCTTCCAAGGAGGTGAACCGAATGTTTCAGGCACAAACAAAATCCCGGAGCTGCGCTGCGGATGAAGAGCTTATCGATACGCTCATCGCCATCAGCGTCGTATCCAAGCGGCTGGCAAGAAAACTGACCCTGCTCGCTGGTCAAAGCCAATCTACGGAAGGAGGAAAAACAGATGAGCAAAATGAGCGACATGTCCACGATCATCGAAGAACTGCGCAACGCCGCTGTAGCTATTAACGAAGCTGCCACCTGGCTGGCAGAGCAGTTTAGCAGCAACGATCCCTCGCTGGAACCTACGTCCACAGAGCCAGTAAAAACGCTGGAAGCGGTCAGAGCCGTTCTGGCGGATAAGTCCCGCGCAGGCTTCACCGTTCAGATTCGCTCTCTGCTCCAGAAGTACGGTGCCGACAAACTGTCCGGTATTGACCCGGCCAACTACAATGCACTGCTTACAGATGCGGAGGGTTTGAAGGATGGCACCTAAAGCACATGCCATTCTCTCCGCATCCAGTTCCGAACGATGGCTCCATTGCCCGCCCTCGGCTCGGCTCTGTGAGAGCTACGACGACAAGGGCAGCGATTATGCCGCTGAAGGTACTGAAGCCCACGCACTCTGTGAGTACAAGCTCCGCCAGGCGTTAGGCCTGGAGGCCGAGGACCCGACTGAAAACCTCACGTGGTTCAACGAAGAAATGGACGATTGTGCCACCGGCTATGCCACCTATGTGCTGGAGCAGGTGGAAGTTGCCAGGCAAACCTGCGCAGACCCGGTCGTCCTGATCGAACAGCGTGTGGATTTCTCCCGCTGGGTGGAGTCCGGCTTCGGCACCGCCGACTGCATCATTATCGCTGACGGTACCTTGCAGATATGCGACTACAAACACGGTCTTGGAATTCTCGTAAGCGCGGAGAAGAATTCACAGATGCAGTGTTACGCCCTTGGCGCCATGGAACTGTTCGACGGAATCTACGACATCGACACCGTTTGCATGACGATTTATCAGCCACGCCGCGATAACGTCAGCACCTACGAGCTCTCGAAGGAGGAGCTTTACGGCTGGGCGGATGAGGTGCTCAAGCCCACTGCCGATCTTGCTTTCGCTGGTGACGGTAACTTCCTCTGCGGTGAATGGTGCGGATTCTGCAAGGCAAAGCACGACTGCCGCGCCAGGGCCGATGCCAACATGGGGCTTGCCCGCTATGACTTCAAACTACCGCCTCTACTCACGGATGAGGAAGTCGAAGAAATCCTTGCCTGCATCGACGAACTTGTCTCTTGGGCCACGGATATCAAGGAGTACGCCTTTCAGCAGGCCATCAGTGGTAAGGAATGGGACGGTTGGAAGCTGGTCGAAGGCCGCTCCAATCGCAGATACACCAATGAAGCAGTGGTCGCCGACGCAGTAAGCAATGCTGGCTATGACCCATATGACCATAAAGTCCTGGGTGTCACTGCCATGCAGAAGTTACTCGGCAAATCCCGCTTTGACGATCTCCTTGCGGCTTACATCGAAAAGCCGCAAGGCAAACCCACTCTCGTGCCGGAGAGCGACAAGCGTCCGGTCATGAACACAGCCAAAAATGATTTTACGGAGGAAAGTGAAGATGAATAACCATGCCAATAAGGCAACCAATCCGATGAAGGTGATCACTGGACCCAATACCCGCTGGAGCTTTGCCAATGTGTGGGAGCCCAAAAGTATCAATGGCGGTACGCCGAAGTTCTCGGTTTCGCTCATCGTCCCCAAGTCGGACATCAAGACTGTCGCGAAGGTCAAGGCTGCCATTGATGCCGCCTACCATGAGGGCGAAGCCAAGCTAAAGGGCAGCGGGAAGTCCGTACCCCTGTTGGCAGCTATCAAAACGCCGCTCAGGGATGGAGACGTTGAGCGTCCAGACGACCCAGCCTATGCCAATGCCTACTTCATCAACGCGAACGCTACTTCTGCCCCTGGCGTTGTCGACGCAGACCGCAATCCGATTCTGACCCGTTCCGAGGTGTACTCCGGGGTGTACGGCAGAGCCAGCATCAACTTCTATGCCTTCAATAGCAACGGCAACAAGGGCATCGCCTGTGGTCTGAATAATCTGCAGAAGGTGAGTGACGGAGAACCGCTCGGCGGCAAGATCAGTGCTGAGTCCGATTTCGCAACCGAGGATGACGAGGATTTCCTCGCATAAGACCCCGAATTCCCCAAGGGTGGCGGAGCAACCTGCCACCCTTTCCGGGTTTTGAAAGGACATCCGCATGGAAAATGAGATTTGGAAAGACATACCAGGTTACGAGGGAGAGTACCAGGCAAGCGACCAGGGGCAAATAAAGAGCCTTAAGCGGGAAGCCTTAAGCAGAAACTGGAGCACCAGACAACCTTTTTATAGGACAGTTCCAGAAAGAATTCTCAAACCAGGTCGATACTGCAAATACGGTCATGTATCAGTCATATTGCGAAGGGGCACAAATGGTCAATCTGTGCATCAGTTGGTCATGAGGACTTTCATAGGAGACCCTCCGGAAGGTATGGAAGTACTCCATATCAACGGCCAACCTGCGGACAATCGCCTATCCAACCTTAGGTATGGCAGTAGGAGAGACAACATCCTTGATGTTTATCGTCAAGGTGGCCGATGGAGAAAATTATCAACTGACGATGTTGAGGCTATACGTTTTGGCTTGCATTGTGGGATTAGAGGTTCAGAGCTTGCTGTCATGTACGGCGTATCACAGACAATCATTAGTGCGATTAAGTACGGGAGAATATTCGCATGGCTTTAATAACATCACTCTCAGTGGATTTAGAAACGTTCAGCAGCACTCACCTCGCGAAATCGGGCGTTTACCGCTATGTCGAGTCACCGGATTTTGAGATTCTGCTATTTGGTTACAGCGTGGATGGAGGGCCGGTTCAAGTTGTGGACCTGGCTTGCGGCAAGAAGATCCCAAGAGAAATCCTCAATGCGATCAGGGACGAGACCGTGACTAAGTGGGCATTCAATGCGACCTTCGAGCGCGTCTGCTTGTCGCGCATACTGGAGCTTCCTACAGGCGAATACCTCAACCCCACCGCATGGAAGTGCTCCATGGTGTGGGCGGCAACGATGGGACTGCCGCTTTCCCTGGAGGGTGTAGGCGCGGTGCTGAAGCTGGACAAGCAGAAGATGAGCGAGGGCAAGGACCTCATCAGGTTTTTCTGTCAGCCTTGTGCGCCAACAGCCTCAAACGGTCAGCGCACCCGTAACCTGCCACATCATGCACCGGACAAATGGTCCGCGTTCAAGCAGTACAACGCACGCGACGTGGAAACAGAGATGGCCATCCAGGAGAAGCTCAACATGTTTCAGGTGCTGAACAGCATATGGGATGAATATCACCTGGATCAGGAGATCAACGACCGAGGCGTAGGCCTGGATATGACGCTAGTGCGAGAGGCCATTAGCATAGACGGACGGTCTCGGGCAAAGCTCACGGCGGCCATGAAGCACTTGACCGAATTGGAGAATCCAAACTCCGTTCAGCAAATGAAGCAGTGGCTTGCCGACAACGGTATGGAAACCGACACTCTTGCGAAAAAGGTTGTAGCCGAGATGTTGAAAACTGCACCGATGGAACTGGCGGATGTGCTCACCCTCAGACAGCAGCTTGCCAAATCATCCCTACGGAAGTACCAGGCGATGGAGAACGCTGTCTGCAAGGACGGCCGCGCGCGTGGAATGTTTCAGTTCTACGGCGCTAATCGAACCGGGAGATGGGCCGGCCGGCTTATCCAGATGCAAAATCTACCCCAAAACCACCTAATTGACCTAGCTGAAGCACGCGCCTTGGTGCGGTCTGGCGATTTTGAAGCAGTGGAGATGCTTTACGAGGATGTACCGGACACACTGTCACAGCTTATCCGTACAGCCTTCATTCCCAGAACAGGGACCAGGTTCATCGTGGCAGACTTCTCAGCCATTGAGGCCCGGGTGATTGCCTGGCTCGCCGGCGAGGAATGGCGACAAGAGGTGTTCGCCCAGGGCGGTGACATCTACTGTGCTTCCGCATCACAGATGTTCAAGGTGCCGGTTGAGAAGCACGGTATCAACGGTCACCTTCGACAGAAAGGGAAGATATCAGAACTGGCCCTTGGCTATGGCGGCTCGGTCGGCGCACTCAAAGCCATGGGTGCCGTGGAGATGGGGATCGATGAGGATGAACTCCCCGTGCTGGTCAACGCGTGGCGACGAGCAAACCCGCGCATCGTGCAATTCTGGTGGGATGTGGACAAGGCTGCCATGGAGGCAGTGCGGAGCAGGCGCACCACCTCGACGCATGGCATTACTTTCTCCTGTCACAGCGGGATGCTGTTCATCACGCTTCCTTCTGGCAGACAGCTCGCCTATGTGAAGCCGCGCATCGGCGAGAACCAGTTCGGCGGCCAGTGCATCACCTACGAAGGCGTCGGTGGCACAAAGAAGTGGGAACGCCTGGATTCCTATGGTCCCAAGTTCGTAGAAAACATCGTTCAAGCGACTGCCCGGGACCTGCTTTGCTATGCCATGCAATCGCTTCGAGGCTGTTCCATCGTCATGCATATCCACGACGAGATTGTCATTGAGGCCGATTCCAGCATATCGCTGGTTAGCGTCTGTGAGCAGATGGGCAGAACGCCACCTTGGGCGCAGGGTTTGCTTCAGCGCGCAGACGGCTACGTGACAGAGTTTTACAAGAAAGAATAGAGTCAATGCGGTGTTGATACCTTAGTTGCCGTTATAACCATTCACTCTTGTGCTTAAGCATATTTTCCAGTACTGCTCTCGATCTTTAATTCGTTCTGGGTCATATGATAGCCCAAAGTACTCAATAAGCGTATAGGTAAAATACTTCTCAAAGTACTCCGATCCCTTTTCTTTATAGAGCGCAATTAGCTTGCAATTGTCGCCATGCTTCGAGTCAAGATAACTGCCCCAACGTTGTGCAACCCCGTCTCCACCGGTGGCCGAACCAATATACAATCTCCCTGTATGTGTGTCAGTGAGACAGTAAATACCGGTTACCTTTTTTAGAGCTTCAAAGTACGTGGGCATTATCTTGCCACGGAAAACATCTGACAGTTTGCCGAATGGCAAATGCACGCGATCATATCCCTCGAATTGCTCACCATTGTATTGACATGGTAAAACTTCCTTGATTACACAATTATCCATTATGTTCTTCAAAATGAATACATATCGCGAATAGGTATTTCCCTTATTGTAGCGAATGATCAGTCTACCAAACAAAGGAACATAATGACTCAGAATTTTCACTATTGCTCTGCTGTTTGGTGGAACATCCAAAATCTCAGCTGCGGACACAAACAACCATTCATCACCTTTAATTTTGATAAAACTTAACACCTTTTGACCTGGCGAAAAGTTTCTTTTATTGGAGGAAAACCAACCCCAATAAGAGCAATCAGTAATGCCGCTCTCTCTTTCGTCTTGAGGGAGGGATACCCACTTGTCAATGTACTCAACACCACCCTTCCCTTCTGTCATATTCAATTCGATGCGGCTATTATCAATGTCCTCCTGGGGTAAATTCAAGATACTATTCAACAATAGCTCCATTTCATACTCCTCCAAACTTAAATATCCTTATGATTTCTGTAAAGCATTATATGAAAATGCACATAAATCAAAGACAATCATGATTTGAACCATCTTATCGAGCCGTCATCGTCCACTTCAGCAATCTCTATTCCCTTCAGCAGATGCCCGTTAATGCGGCAATAGTATTCTGCGAGTGATTCGGCCTTGTGAGAGAGAATGGATTTGCCTATGGCAATGATCTTCTTGGTCTTTGCTGGAAGATAACTCATGTAGAGTACTGCTTGACTTAAACCCATTAGCTTGGCGGACGGGACATTGCCCGTGTTTGTCCAGGTGTAGGATTTGCATTCAACAACAATTTCCCCGTCTGCCGAGACGCAATCAAAGCGATGCAGTTTAGGAGGATCTCCGATCGGAATTGGCTTTTCCAGCACAAAACTCTTATTAAAATATTCCTGAAAAAGAATACAGACTTGCTCTTGGAATTGCCTTCCAGTTATTGGGTTGTCGCTATTGCTCCTCATGTGTTATCACCATCAATCCCTATTCTGCATTTTCCCAGCAAGGTACATTGTATCATCATACTTACTTTTACTCAAACCTTGGATGGGCTAATATCATCATTCGTCCGGGTTTTTTCGGCTTCTCAATCCCAGCCACTACTTATGGCAGCACCATAGGTCAAAGAACAGCCGATGAGCATGAGCCAACACTCGTCCGCGCTCAAACCCATCTGAACCATTCCGTAGTAGTAAAGTCGGGTAAAGGTTTCATCGTCCTTTACCCGACTTCAGCGTTTTTTGAGCCTTCCACCTCATCCTCCGTCAGCAGAGGCTCAGGTTTGTCCTTGTTTCTCAGGTTCGCGCGCCAGGATCGCCTGATTAGCTAAAAAGGTCTCCTTCTTGTGTGCTATGGCCGGAAGAGGAAAGGCGAACGAGGCTATCATTACGTAAAACACACATGCAGCAATACATGGCTCATCTTTCGACACGTATTTGGCTGCGTTCAAAGAACCCTCAACAAAGTTTTCCAGATTTCGTTCAAACCTGCTTTTCACCTCCATTGGGTAATAGAGGTGGACAAAAGCCCACCCGCAATGGAGGTTCACATGAACAGGGACAAACGAAACCAGGAAGGCTACGACGATCCCACCGCCTACGAGGCAATTAATAACATCGAACAGGAGGAACGCGCGCTTCGGGCATTCAGGCCCATCGTCTACATCTGTTCTCCCTACTCAGGGGATGTTGAGCGCAATGTGAAAGCCGCTCAGGTCTACAGCAGATATGCCGTCGACAAGGGCTGCATCCCTCTCGCGCCGCATCTTCTGTTTCCGCAGTTTCTGCGCGATGACAAGCCTGCCGAGCGTTGGCTGGGTCTGCTATTTGGAAACGCGCTGATGAGCAAATGCGCGGAGGTATGGGTGTTCGGCAGCAGGATCACCCCCGGCATGGGGGCCGAAATCAAGCGCGCCAGGTGGAAGAACTACCGCTTACGCTACTTCACTGAATACTGTAAGGAGATAAATCAAGATGGTGCAGTCAAACAAAGCATATAGAGGGTTTAATACAGACCAATTTTTACCCAGTGAATACTGGAATCGGCGTACACCTGCCACTCCATTGGACATCATCAAACTGTCCGAAGAAGATCTGTTAACCGGGAGCAATGGCTTGCTTGGTGCACCGGAATACAGATGGCGTTTCGTTGAAGCGCCCGCCTTAAACTGCTTCTCCCTGCTCGTTGATTCCTGCTTGGAAGACCCGGATTCCGAGTTCCGCCTTGACTTTGAATCTCTACCGGACAACCTTGAGCCTGAAGAAAGCGAAGATGGGCTTACCTGTGAACTCAAAATTGCCTGCCGCATATCCTACCGCTGGTCACAAAAGCCATGGTGGACCCCAATTATTGGCTCGCTGATAGGCGTCATTCATGACCCGGTTCAAGGACGCAGTGAGCCTACCGTTAAATTTGAGTGGTTGCGTGATGGCGATTGCGATGAGGATATGCAGGAGTTTGTGGAGACGCAGATGCGTCATGCCGTGACCAAATACCTTCGTATACAGGCTATTCTGCTCAACCGTCCAGAAGTCTTCAAGAAGGTGTCTGTTCCCACCGCACAATTGGAAAAGTCTGCCACCACAAGACCTCACATGCACAGGCAGCGCAAGGTCAAGCTATGTCGCATCACCGTCGTTGACCGAGAAAAGATCCAAGCTGTCAGCATGTGTCAGCGAAGGGAAATACAGTGTCCCTGCTGGGGAGTGATCGGACATGTACGTCACTACAAAAGCGGCAGAGACGCTTGGGTCAAGCCCTATGTCAAGGGAAAGGCGCGTAACAACCTGAATATGTACTCCTCCAAGCAATATGAGGTAATGAAAGGAGCGGATGAAACATGCGAGATCTAAAAATCGCCCTGGGTAATTCACGCCAGGCCAAAATGTGGTCGAACAAGACCATGTCTTTTGAGGAAATCTGTGACCGGCTGAGAACACCGATACGCACGAGTGAGACCGCTGAGGAATATCCGAAACTGCCCAAAGGCCAACGTGATGATATCAAGGACAAGGGCGGATTCGTTGGCGGGCACCTGCGAGAAGGTCGCCGAAAGGCTGCTACTGTGGATTGTCGATCAATGTGGACCCCGGACCTCGACAACGCTACACCGGAGTTTTTAGCAGACCTTCACAGTCGAGTCCGTTTCAAGTGTGCCGCTTACTCCACGCACGGGCACACACCCCAGGCCCCGCGGATGCGGTTGGTGGCGCCCTTCAACCGCGATGTTTCAGCAGATGAGTATGCCGCCATATCACGTTACCTCGCCGCCGACATTGGAATCGACATGTTTGACGAGTGCTCATTCATCCCGCATCAGCTGATGTACTGGCCTACGTGCCCGTCAAACGGAGAGTATGTCTGTGAGTTCTTCGAAGGTGAGTTGCTTAACCCGGATGCCATTTTGAGCAAACACCCGAACTGGCAGGACTGCTCTCTGCTTCCGACCACGTCAAGGGAGAGCAGGGTCAACAAGCCCAACCAGAAACAGCAGGAGGACCCGCTGGGGAAAGCGGGTATCGTCGGCGCATTCAATCAGGCATACTTCCCGATACAGAATGCATTTGAGGCCTTTCTGAGTGACACCTATAGTCCATCTGCAATGGAAGGACGGTACGACTACATCCCTGCTGACAGCAGTGCGGGCGTGGTGATCTATGACGACAAGTTCGCATTCAGCCATCATGCTTCTGACCCTGCTTACGGCAGACTGCTCAATGCCTTTGATCTCGTCCGCATCCACAAATTCAGTGACGATGATGAGAAGGCAAGCTTCAAGGATATGTGCGAGTTCGCATTAAAAGATGAAGCAGTCTCCGCACTCCTTCTTGAGCAGCGACGCCAGTCTGCTTCCGAGGACTTTGAACCGGGAGAAAAATGGGCTTCCAAGCTAACCCGAACCAAAGCAGGAGACGTTGAAAACACCCTCAGCAACCTGCTGCTGATCCTGAAAAGGGATGAAAAGCTTTCACAAATCCGTTATAACCGCCTGGCCAATCAGATCTACGCAGAGAACTTGCCCTGGCCGCATGCGTATCCGGCTTGGCGGGACGCAGATACTGCTCAGCTGGTGGCATACATTGACAGCAATTACGGCGAATTCAGCGCCCGAAACTACGAACTCGCGCTGACCAAAGCGTCCGACGACAGGGCTTATCATCCGGTGCTGGAATACCTGGCAGCCTTGGAGTGGGATGGCATCCCACGCGTCGAAACTGTGTTAATCGACTATCTTGGCGCTGAGGATACCCCCTACGTTCGGGCTGTTACACGCAAGACCCTTGTCGCGGGGGCGGGACGCATCATCGCTCCGGGCATCAAGTTTGATACCATCCCCGTCGTGATCGGTGGCCAGGGCATTGGAAAGTCCACCCTGCTCTCCAAGCTCGGAAAACAGTGGTATTCCGACAGCTTATCCATCGCGGATATGAAAGATAAAACAGCACCGGAAAAACTCCAGGGTAACTGGCTGCTGGAACTCTCCGAGCTCGCTGGCATCAAGAAGATGGACGTTGAAACGGTGAAGTCCTTTGCTAGCCGCATCGATGACAAGTATCGCCCCTCCTACGGAAGAGTCGTGGAGAGCCATCTACGCCAATGCATCATCGTTGGAACTACTAACAGCGACGGTGGTTTTCTTCGCGATGTGACCGGCAACAGGCGTTTCTGGCCTATCCAAGTAACCGGTGAAGGGACGCGACGTCCATGGGACATTACTGAATATGAGGTGGATCAGATATGGGCCGAGGCGGTAGCCCACTTCAATGCTGGTGAGGATTTGTTCCTGAAAGGCGATGTCGCAGAAGCCGCCGCGGTTGCGCAGCGGGACGCGATGGAAACCGATGACCGCGAAGGCCTCGTAGCTGCATATCTTGATACTCTCCTTCCAGAGGATTGGGATAAAATGGACATTTACCGCAGGCAGGAGTACTTCCGCGATACCGATGATCCAACGAGGCCTATAGGTACTGTGCGCAGAATGCAAGTCAGCCATATCGAAATCTGGTGTGAGTGCTTCGGCCGGCCGAGGGATGCCATCAAAAAGTCCGATTCCTATGAGATAGAAGCCATTCTCCGCAGCTTCGGCCATTGGGAGAAGTACTCCGGCAATAAGACCGGCAAGCGCAGCATACCAATCTATGGTATCCAGCGCG
>CAZMCS010000038.1:0-9785 GCA_964565085.1 uncultured Muribaculaceae bacterium
ATAATATTAGAATATATAATCGTATTTTATCTAGTAGTGAAATAATGCATAATTTTCTTATAGATAAAATTAGATTTGGATTTTAAGGTGAAAATATGAAAAAAAGAGAAGGGTTTGTCTTTATTGAAACAATTATTGTAATAGTAGTGGTAATGGTACTTCTTGTTACTATTTATTCTAGTTTTTCTCTAATATTAAGTAACATTAAAAGAAAAGAGAATTATGATAATATTAATGATATTTATAAGGCAAATTTGATAAGTAAATTATTTACCACTACAGAAGTAAGTGGAGATTATGTTATATTAACTTCAAGTAATTGTGATGATTATATGATTTCTGATTGTGATGAAGTAATGAATGAATTAGGTATTAGTAGTATTTTTATAAATAATTCTTCAATTGAAGAAATTCTTGCAAGTAGTTCTTCTTTAAATGCTTCCTTTATAAGTTATCTTAGTGTGTTAGATCAACAAGAAAGTTTTATTATCATTACTTCTAATAGAAATAATCAGTTTTATTATACTTCAATCATATTGGAAGGTTAAAGGAGAATATATGAAAAAAGGTTTTTCACTTGTTGAATTAATTATAAGTATAATTTTATTAACAATTGTATTAATATTTATGTTAGGTTTATTGGTTAGATTAAATAATAAAAAAGAAGATGCAAGTGATTTAGGCATATTGATAGATCAAGCAATAATATCAAAAAAGATTAATGGAGATGTATTAAATTTGGGAGGAATAGAATCTGTAGTTTGTGATACTACTTCTTGCACGATAACTTATGGAATTGGTCAGACAAAATATATTGCTTTATCTGTAGATAAAAAAACTATAACATATGGAACTATAAGTGAAATAGAGATAGCGAAAACATTACCAGATGAATATGAATATGATACAACTACAGTATCTAATAATATTTATTCTAATATAAATTTAATAAAGATTGTAGTAAGTGTAAAGGATGCTCCAAAATACAACATAGAGATATATGATTTCAGCGAAGTTTAAAATAATAAATATGTAATTATTGAAGCAATAATCGCTGATATGAGTCTTATTTTAATTATAAATTTATAATTTATTTTATAGTTACTTAGAATACTAAATATTTGGGAATGTATGCAGAAACCACTAAATATTAAAGTAAATACTATAAGTGCCATTTTAAAATTTAAACTTATTATTAATTCACTTATATTTTTTAAGCCGCCTGTTATTTCTATTAATGAAGTTATCATTGATTGTAATATTTCATTAAAATTTATATACTCAAATATTAAATTTCCTAAAATAGTAAATATTGTAATATTTCCTAGTATAAGAATTAATGTATCAAAAGAATTTACGATAGATTTTTTGATGATATTCCCAAAATTTAAGATTTCATTATTTCTATGAAAATAATTATTATTTTTTATATTAAATTTATTTCTAATAAGAAATCCAATAATAAAATTAGTTAAATAAATTATTAGTAGAATATAAAAACCTAATTTAGTATTATTAAGAAAAAGAAATCCAACTGTGCCTATAACAAACATAGGATTTGGAAAATATGTAAAAGCAATAAGTTTTGAAGCTTCATTTTCATCTATTATTTGGTTATCTAATAAAACTTTTATGTATTTTGCATTGCCAGGATGTCCACTTAGCATACTAAGAATAACAACTATTGAACTCTCTTTACTTATTTTAAATATTTTTTTGAAGAAATTACCAATTACTTTACCAATATAGTATGGGAAATTATAACTAATTAAAATATCACTTAAAATAAAAAATGGAAACATTGATAAAAATATTTTATTAAAAAATAAATCTGCACTTAATTCCACACTTTCTATTATCAGATATGGATTAATTAATGTTAATAAACATATTAATAAAAGTAGTGTAAAAATAAGTATTAACTTGATTCTCCTAGTCATAATTTCTCCTTTACTGTGTTATAATGTTTTATGGAGGCTAGTGATGATTAGTAAAATTTATGATAAAACTATAAAATATATAAAAGAAAACTATAAATTTTTTATTATAATGATTTTTATTATTTTTTTATTTACTATACCTAGTAACTATGAAGTGTATACTCCTGGTGGAATTATTGACTTAAAAAAAAGAATTGAAATAAAGGGTTCTTCTGAAAGTAAAGGAAGTTTAAATATTACTTATGTGGGGGCTAAAAAAGGTACACTTCCTATACTTCTTTTATCACTTATTATTCCTAACTGGGATATAGAGAGTTTGGATGAAAACAGATATGAAAATGAAAGTTATAAGGAGATATTTGAAAGAGATAGACTGACATTACTTGAAGTGAATAAATATTCAATTCTAGTGGCATTTAAGGCCGCTAAAAAGGAATATCAAATTGTTAGTGAAGATATAGTAGTATACTTTGTTTCTGATGAAGCTAAAACAAATTTAAAAATAGGTGATACTATAGTAAGCATTGAAGGTATTGAAGTAAATGATACAAGTAATATAGAACAACTTTTAAAAAATTATAAAACAGGTGATAAAGTAAATATTTTAATAAAGAGAAATAATGATTTAAAGAATTCATATGCATACATTACTGAAATAGATGGTAAGAAAGTTATTGGAATATATTTAATATCCATACTAGAAATAAAAACTAATCCAGAAGTAAAGTTTAATTATAAAAGCAATGAATCAGGTTCTTCAGGAGGTTTAATGAATGCTCTTGCGATTTATGATATGCTAGTGGAAGAAGATATTACTAAAGGAAAAAAAATCGCAGGAACTGGAACAATTGATAAAGATGGTAATGTTGGAGAGATAGGGGGCATTAAGTATAAACTTGCAGGAGCTTCAAGAGAAAAAGCAGATATATTCTTAGTTCCAAGTGATAATTACATGGAAGCACTTGATGAAAAGAATAAAAATAACTATGATATAGAAATTATAAGAGCCGAGACTTTTGATAAAGTAATTGAAATACTGAAAAATAAGTAGAAATATTTATTTTTTTTATACTATGTTTTGACAAAATATATTCTTTCATTTTTATATAATTCATGCAAAGGTGATTATAATGAATAAGAAGATAGTAATTTTTACTGTATTAATTTCTCTTGTTTTAGTTTCTTTCTTATATTTTAATTATACTAAAGCAAGTACTAATAAAAAAGAAACTGAAATATTATATTTTATTCAAGTTGCAGCATTTAAAAAGTATGAAAATGTAACTAAAATGAGTAAACTTCTATCTTCTTATTTAGTGATACAGGAAGATAATTTATATCATATTTATGTAGGCATTACTAATAGTAAAGATAATTTAAAAAAGTTAGAAGAGATTTATACAAGTAATGGCAATAATGTTTATATAAAGGAAAAAATAATACAAAATAGAGATTTTATAGAATATATTAAGAAGTATGATTTTATTCTTAAAGAAACGGAAGATAAGGGAACTATTTTAAATATAAATAAGAATGTATTAAAGAAGTATGAGGAAATTTTAAAATGAATTTGTTAATAAAGGATATTGTACCTGCAGAAAAACCTAGAGAAAGATTACTTTTATATGGAAAGGAATCTCTTTCAAATGAAGAATTAATTGCAATAATTTTAAGATGTGGAACTAGAAACATTTCTTCAAAAGTTTTAGCAGGTTTAATATTAAAAGAATTTAAAAGTATAGAGGATTTAAAAGATGCTTCTGTGAATAAACTTTGTAAGATAAATGGCATTGGAAAAACAAAGGCAATAGAGATTTTAGCATCATTAGAATTAGGTAAAAGAGTATATTATGTAAAAGATAAAAGTAATGTATCTTTTAATAATTCTAGAAAGATTTATGAATACTTTAAAAGTGAATTTATTCATGAAAAACAGGAGAAGTTTTATTGTTTGTTTTTAGATTCAAAATGTAAGTTAATCAGTTATAAGAATTTATTTATTGGTTCAGTAAATACTTCTACAATACATCCAAGAGAAATATTTAAAGAAGCTTTTAATGTAAGTGCAACGAGTATTATATGTATCCATAATCATCCTAGTGGTGATGTGACTCCAAGTAACATTGATATAGAAGTGACAGATAAGTTAATGGAGGTTGGAAAAATAATGGGTATAAATGTAATTGATCATATAATTATTGGAGATAACTCTTTTTATAGTTTTTATGAAAAAATGAATAATAAGTAAATTCTTTCATATATTTTCTTAGGTGATATAAATGACTTTGGAAGAATATGAAAAAGAAAGAAATGGACATACTGTTAAAATAAAATCAGGTTATTTAAAAAGTTTAATTATAAGAACTCTTATAACTGTTATTTTAGTATTCAGCACTTTAATTGTAACTAATTTTAGTAATATTGCTAAAGATTTCGTAGAAAAGTATTTATTTAAAACTGACTTTAAGTTTTCTACTATTAATACACTATTTAATAAATACTTTTTAAATATAACTAAAAAAGAAACACCTGTAAATTTAGAAGAAACATTAGATTTTGAAAGTGCAACTGAATATAAAGATGGGGTATCTTTGGTAATGAAAGAAAATGATTCAGTGTCATTAATAGAAAGCGGTATTGTAGTATTTATTGGAGAAAAAGAAGGATATAATAAAACAGTTATAGTGCAGCAAAGCAATGGTGTAGATGCTTGGTATGGAAATGTAGATAATGTAAGTGTTAATTTATATGATTATATTGAAAAAAATAAAGTAATAGCAACTTCAAATGATAAACTATATTTGGTATTTCAAAAAGATGGAGAGTATTTAGATTATAAAACAATTATTAAATAACATACATATTCATAATTTAACATACTTGACTATGTTTCTTTTCTTCCTATCAGGTTATTTTTCATATATATTTATTTTATTTATTATAATCACTATTCATGAAATAGGTCATTTATATGCAGTTTATCTTTTAAATTTTAATGTTGATAAAATAATTATTTTTCCATTTGGTGGAAATATTAAATATAATGCATTACTAAATACAAGTATATTCAAAGAATTAATTATATTAATATGTGGTCCATTATTTCAATTTATTTTCTATTTAATTATATATTTACTATATATAAATAACTTTGTAAATGACAGTACTTTTGAAACTGTTAAAACTATTCATTACTCACTTATAATATTTAATTTTTTACCTATTATTCCATTAGATGGAAGTAAATTATTAAATTTGATATTAGATTATTTTCTTTCTTATAAGAAAGCTCATATTATAACAATAATAGTATCAATTATTACAATTATAATATTACCTGTTATTTTAAATTTTAAACTTTTCTTTATATTTATATCAATTTTACTTATTAAATCAATAATATATGAAATAAAAAATCATAAGATTAAAATAAATAAATTCTTAATTGAAAGATTAATATATAAATTAAAATTTAAAAGAGGTAAAACAATTAATAATATTTATAAAATAAAACGTGGAAAGACTCATAAAATAAAAAAGAATAATAAAATATACAGTGAAGAAGAGTATTTACATAATTTGTTTGACTTAAATAAATAATTATGATAAAATCACTATGTTTGTAGATTCTTCTCTACAACCGCGCTAAAAAGGTTTATAAAACTAAGTAGTTACCTTAAGGGCGAGTCTTATTGAAGGAGGGTATTATGAAGGCAATAATCGCAACAAGTGGAAAACAATATATAGTAAGTGAAAATGATGAGCTTTACATTGAGAAAATTGATGTTGAGCCTAACAAAACAGTTGTTTTTGAAGAAGTGCTATATGTTGATGGTAAAGTTGGAAATCCTACTGTAAAAGGAGCCAAAGTTACTGCAGAAGTTGTAAAGCATGGTAAACAGAAGAAAATTATCGTGTTTAAGTACAAACCAAAGAAGAAATTTAGAAAAACTCAGGGACACAGACAACCATATACAAAAATTGTTATTAAAAAAATAGAAGTGAAGTAAATGGTTAATATATTTATTAAAAAGGAAAATGATGTAATTAAAAGTATTAAAGTGAGTGGTCATGCAATGTATGATATAAAAGGAAAAGACATTGTATGTGCAGCTGTTTCTAGTATGCTTATAGTTACAGTAAATGCTATACTTGAGTTTGATAAGAATTCAATTGATTATAAACAAAGTAATGAATTTAATTTAACTAATTTAAAAAAAGATGATGTAACTAATAAATTACTTAATAATTTAGTTAATCATTTAAAGGAATTAGAACTAAAGTATAAAGAAAATATTCAAATTAAGGAGGAATAATATGTTAAAAATGATATTAAATATACAGTTATTCGCATCTAAGAAAGGTGTTGGATCTACAAAAAACGGTAGAGATTCTATTGGACGTAGATTAGGTGCTAAAGTAAGTGATGGACAAAAAGTAACTGCTGGAAGCATTATATATCGTCAAAGAGGAACTAAGATATATCCAGGAATTAATACAGGAATGGGTAAAGATCATACATTATTTGCTAAAATAGATGGAATAGTGAAATACGAAAGAAAAGGTAAAGATAAAAAACAAGCGAGTGTATACTCAATATAATAACGCAGAAATGCGTTTTTTATTTGTAAATAAGAAATTTCAATTATTGTATTTTTTTTATAAAATTTGTTAGAATATAAATAGTAAGGAGAATTATAATGGAATTTAAAGATAAAGTTATTATTATAACGGGAGCTGCTGGAGGAATAGGTAAGGCAGTTGCAAAAATGTTTGCAAGTGAGGAAGCAAAATTAACACTTGTTGACTTAAATGAGGAAAAACTTAAGGAAGTAGCAAGAGAATTAAATTTAAAGGAAGAGAACTATCTTTTACAAGCAATAGATGTTTCAAAAGAAGAACAGGTTCAAAGTTATGTTACACAAACAAAACTTACTTATGGAAGAATAGATGTATTTATAAATAATGCAGGTATTGAAGGTAAAGTAACCCCTATTATAAATACACTTAGTGAAGACTTGGATGCTGTATTAAATATTAATGTAAAAGGAGTATACTATGGACTTAAATATGTTCTTCCTATTATGATGGAACAAAAAAGTGGAAGTATAATTAATACATCTTCTGTAGCAGGTTTCATTGGTTCTCCAGGGTTAGCGCCTTATATAGCAAGTAAACATGCTGTGCTTGGTATAACAAAAACAGCAGCTCTAGAAGCAGCAGACTACAATATTAGAGTAAATGCAGTATGTCCAGGACCAGTTGAAAACAGAATGATGAGAGCAATAGAAGAAAAAGCAGCACCTGGTCATGGAAATGAAGTAAAACAAAGTTTTATAGCAAATATACCTATGAAAAGATATTCTACAAATGAAGAAGTAGCAAATTTAATTTATTTCTTATCAAGTAATAAATCAAGTGGAATAACAGGAGCATCTTACAGAGTAGATGGTGGAATGGGAGCAAAATAAAAACTAGATAATTCTAGTTTTTTAAATATATTAACATTTACTCAAAATTCTAGTAAAGTTTGATTTTCTAACTGCATCAATGCAGTCAGGTTTTTTTATTGTTGAATCATATTTTCTGATAAAATCATATAAAAAATTTATTTTTCTATCTAACACTAAACGAATAGCCATATCTTCTATTTCTTTTTTATTTAGCATTGTAAATTTAGTATTTAAGATAATTCTTGCAATATTATATTTATTTTGGAAACAAATACAATAATGAAGATAATTTTCTTCATGTAGATAAGGAGTATCAAATCTTTCGTTAATATCAAAATTTTTATTTAAAATAATAATATTTAATAAATCAATATTATTGTCATCTATTGCTTTTAGTGCTATAGGACGTAAAGTATCATTAACTACTTTTGTATGTTCTTCTCTTGTCATAAACATGTTCCTTTCTTTATAAAAATTATTATAAACCCATTTTACTTTTTGTCAACAATATTTAATAATTATTTTGACAAGAAAACTAATTTATTGTATAATTATAGTAATTTTTTAATGGGGGATTAAAATGTTACTTTGTGATATTGTGTCTTATTTAGTTAGAAATAATATGTTACATCGTTTGTATAGATTTCAAAATGATTCTGAATTTTCAAATTATCAAATGAGTATTAAAAGATTTGATATAGATTTAGAGGGAAGTTTAAATTTTTCGTCATCTAATGGCTTAAAATTAAGATATGTTTATTTTTCAAAAAGTTTTGAACACCATAAATACTTTATTTATTTAAAATTAACTAAATGTATAAAAAATATAATAAAAGAAAATTTGATAAAAGATTTTAATTATATACAATTAATGAATGATAATATAGTTAATAAGATGATTTTTAATTTTATAGAAGAAAATAAAGATTTTTTTAAATTTAATTCAATAAGACTACTATTTACTGATAGATTTGCAAAATTATTAAATGAAAGTGCTGTTATTTCACAAATAGAAAATGTCAAAGATCGTTTATATCTTGAGTTAAATGATATCAATAAATTTGATGGAGTTTATGCTGTAAGTATTCCATGGTTAAATTTAACAACTAATATATCTCTGATTTATGAAACAGGGAAAATTAATTTTTCAGATATCCTCTTATTTTTAGAATTAATGAAATTTAATATGGAAGTTCGAAGAGACGGATATAAGAAAGAATCTGTTGATCCTACACCTTTTATAAAAGAGAGTATGAATTTAATTACAAATAAAAATATATATTCTGATTCAAATATTATAAATATAAATAATGATATAGATAAATTAATAAGAACAAAATTGTATTTACCGAATTCGCCATTTGATAAAGCGCCTCAAAGTGAAAGAAAATTACTGATAGAAGAATATGAGCAAATTAAAGAATTTATATTAAAGAATTTAAATAATTCACTAAATTTAAGTTTAAACATAAAAAGCTAGAGTTATCTAGTTTTTTTATTTTATAAAATTAGCACTCATATATTGACATTGCTAGAACATAATATTATAATGTAAATAGCACTTGGAGAATTATAGTGCTAAAGGAGGTAATAATGTGCTTGGAACTAGACAGAAAGAATTATTAAAAGCAATAGTTGAAGAATACATAAAGACTGCTCATGCAGTTGGGAGTAAATCGCTTTGTAAGAAGTTTAAATGTTCTTCTGCTACTATAAGAAATGATATGGCGATTTTAGAAAATCTTGGATATCTAGAGAAGACACATATATCTTCTGGAAGAATTCCTGCTGAAAGCGGATATCGCTATTATGTTGATAATTTAATGGAAGCAAAGAAAATAAGTGGTGAAGATATGTTAAAACTTCAAACTATATTTAATAATAATAAGCTTACATTAAATGATGCAATTATAAAAAGCTTAGAAATAGTTAGTGATATTACTAATTATACTTCTGTAGTATTAGGTAAATCTTCTTCTGAAAATTACTTACAAAAAGTAGAAGTAATTCCAATAAGTGAAAATAGAATAATTGCTATTGTAATTACTGATAAGGGTCATGTTGAAAATAAAAGTATTACATTAAATGAAAACATTGATTCTAAGGAAGTAATGAAGACTACAGAGTTATTAAATAAAATGCTTGTAGGTACTCCATTAAATGAAGTTGGAAAAAAACTTGAGTTTGATATTAAGCCTATTATAGGTAATTATGTTAAAAATTATGAAGTATTATATAATGCATTTTATGAAGCACTAAGCAATTTTGCAGATGACAAAGATGTTCATTTCAGTGGTAAGACTAATATATTAAAACAACCAGAATTCAATACTGTCGATAATATTAAGAGTATTATAGGTAAATTTGAAAGCGAAGATATAGTGAGTAAAAT
>CAZMCS010000039.1:0-9710 GCA_964565085.1 uncultured Muribaculaceae bacterium
TTATGAATTGGTATTATTCTAAAAAATTAAAATTATATGTTAGTTTGGAACCTTTAAAAATTAACAGTAATATATTAAACATTGTTAAAGAAAATAACATTGAACTTGAATGGGATGACTATGGGAATATAACTAATATTGATTTTGATGATGCTAGAAAGTTAGTTTCGATACTTAATGGTACAATATTATCACCTGTTGAGTATTTTCAAGTTTATAAGGAAGCCTTAGATGGAAATAATAAAGAAGTATTAAAAAGTTTAAATTCTTCTAGTTTTACTGAATTTATGGATAGAATTTATCTTGAAGATGGTTCTTATATTGATCATCCAGTTTCTACTGGTAAGTTTAAGTATACCGGCAATAAAGTAAAAGAGATACCTATTAAAGGAAGACCAGGTTGGATAAAGTTTGAAGATATTAATTTATCTTTGGGACATCCAGTAAATGTAAGAAGTAAAACTAAAGATAGTGGTTTAATGAAGTATTGGTCTCCAGATTTGTCTGTTACCAGCATTGGAGCATGCTTCGCTCTTAGAGGATATGTTACTTCAGTTGCAATGGTTTCTTTAGATTTGGGAATACCAGTTAACTCTAAACAGCCAAAACAAATGATAAGAATGTGCCTTAAAGAAAAACCAAAAGGATATTTAACATCATCTGAAATGAATAAGGCTAAGAAAGTTTTAAAATCAAATAATTTAAATGAACTTGAAAATTTTATAAATACTAAATTGTTTGAAAAGATTAAAAATGCCTCTGATAATGAAACTTATATTATAAGAGAAAAAATATATAATGCTATTGGTAATTTAAAAGTTAATAAAGGTATATGTGGAACTAACATGTTGTCTTATGAAGATTTTATGAAATACTTAAAGAATATTAAGAATTCTTTTTATCAAGCTTTAAAGGAATCAAAAAACATTGTTTTTGTTGTTGGTCATAAAAACCCTGATTCTGATACAGTAGTAACTTCAATATTTGAAAGTTATAGAAATCACATATCTAATACAGATGAAAATACAATTTATATTCCATTTGTTCAGTCAAAGTCAATGCCAATTGAAATAAATGCATTTTTAAAGAGTGAAATAAGTAGTAATTTAATATATGAAAGTGATATAGATATCAAAGATTTAGTTAAAAAGAAATTATTAAAGTTTATATATACTGATCAAAATTATCAAAAAGAATATCAAAAATTTGTTATAAGTATAAATGATCATCATTTATTAAGTAATGTTTTGAAAGAAGAAGAGATTAATGTTCCATATTTAAGAGAGATGGTTGGTTCATGTACTTCATTAATAGCAAGGAAATTTATAGGTCAGAATTACAGTTTTGATGAAAAACTTTCAAGAATATTGTACTGTGGAATGCTTATGGATACTGAAAATAGAGTGATTCATAAAATGACAGAGTGGGACTATAAAATAATGGATTTATTTAAAAAATATTCTAATATTACATCTGATGATGAACTTTATTCTTATTTAATGAAGAAGTTAACAAGTGAAAAGAATTCAAAGGAACTGTATAAGAGAGATTATAAAGTTTTTTGGGGATATGGATTTGCAACAGTAAAAATGACTGATTGTTTTGAAGATAATAATTTTAAATATGAAGATATTATTAAAAGAATTAAAAAACTTGCTGAGAAAGACAATAAAGAAAATAATTATTATTTAACATTAGTAAAATTAGTTGATTATAAAGAATCTGGATTAAAGGTAAGTAGAGAAAGAATTTATTATATATTTAATTCTAACTGCAGTAATATAATTAAAGTTAAATTAAAAGAGTTATTAAAAAAAATAATAGAGGTAAGTTTTAGTAATTCTAAGATACTTGAAAATGATGAATTTATTGAAATAACAAATGTAGGTAAACAATTATCAAGAAAAAAGATAGCGAGTTCAATAGAATTATTATTAAAATATTATGGGCAATATGTATATTCTAGTAAAATAAAAAAGTGGGTAAAAAGAGACTTTTTACAAATTAATGATAGTATACTAAGATATAATAAAGATATAAAGTATGATGAGAATAAAAGAATATGCAATATCAATTATTTTGATGCGAAAAAACTTGTAAATAAATTAGATATGCAACTTTTAAATCTAAAGGAGTTCTGGCTAGTTTATAAGGAAATGGAAAAAATAAATGATGTTAATATGATTGAATCATTTAATGGAAATAATTTTGTCGAGTTTTTAGATACTGTTTCAATTGAAAAAAACAAGATATTATATAGTCCAGAGATAATTGAAGGAAAGTTAAAGGGTAATGTTAAAGAAGTTAATGTATTAAAAGGATCTCCGGGATTAATTCATCCTAATGAGATTGATTTAAAAACAGGATTACCTGGAATAATTAGATCACCTAATGAGTATTATAATAAAAATTTATGGAGATATTGGAGTCCTCCAGAAGGAAATATATATGTATTTTCAAGATCTTTTATATTTTTACTTTCTCAGACATGCTTAGATGCTAAGATGCTTCTTGATGAATCATTTGAGAATCTTGGTATTAGACCAGTTAGATTAAATGATTTAAATATGGATGTAAAAATAGAAGTGAAAGAAAAAACAATAATTTTGAAATATAAGAGTGAATATGATAATAATTATATAGAAATTTATCGTGACAATGATTTTACTGAATAATTATAAAGAAATGGAGGAAATATGATAAAAATTGATTTTATTGATTTTGTTGCAAATGCACTTATTGAATCAATTGAAAAATATGGAATCAGAGAAATTAATAATGAACAATTAAATAATTTTATTAATTCTAGTATAACAAAGTTAAGAAGTATGGGATTTGATACACAATGTTGTTATCCTTATAATACTTTATCTTTTAAACAAATGAACGAAGAATATAAAGCATTTTTTACAATTGAAGGTAATAAATATAGAGTAAATGATGGAATTAGTACGAATGAATTATGGAAGAAATTTAGAGGTTATCTTTCATGTGATATTATGAATATATTTGGTGATGAAGATATAGTAAGAGATTTAAAAAGACAGTAAATGTCTTTTTTTATTTTATAATTTCAAAAACTGAGCCTTGATTAAGTTCATTAGTAGAACCGTAGACACCTAAATATAATTTTGTTTGATTTAAATTTGTTCCTAATCCAACATAATGAATAGATTTAGATTCAAATTTGTAATCTACTTCAATAATATTAAAATCGTTTAATTTAAAACTTTCTCTTATATTTGTATAGGCTAATATACCCCTAGATGAATTCTTATTTTCAAGATCAGTAAATATAATGTTGCCTGTTAATTCAAGTATTTCACTTCCCATATATGGTTTAACTCCTGTAAGTGCAGTGCCTTCAAATTTATCAGTTCTAGGGTCTTTATGGAAATAACTTATTAATGGTTGAATACGCTTTGTTGAAGTTATTACCGCTTCATCATAATAAGTAATTATTTTTTTATCTAAGTTTGAATTTTTGGAGCAGTTATTTGTAATTAATGTTGGGAAATCTCCTTCCCATCCTCGCCAACCTAAGTTAATAAATCCTTTTTGATCAATTATTTCATTTTTTAAATATTTTTGAACAATCTCAGTAACTGGGATTGGTTTATAATTTATAAATGAAAATATGGATTCTACTAACCTTTGTCCGACATTTCCTATATATTTTATATATTTATTATTTATTTTCTGATATGAAATACCTGATGTGTTGCGAATACCTTTTCCAATTACAGTAAGTATTTTTTGAAGAGGTATTGGGAGTTCATTAAAGCGTGAAGTTATTGGTGGATTATCAATAAATCTATTTTTATTTATATCAATTTCAATTATTTTACCTGCAATTTCCATATCATTTTGACTTAAATTAAACGGATCGTATGCTGAACCCCCATCTCCAGTTGTTAAAACAAGTTTTCCTGTTTCAGGTGAAAAGTTTAAACTGTTAAAACCGTTGTGAGTAGAAAATGGTCTTCTTAAATTAAGTATTGTTCGTAACTTTTTAGTTTTATTTGATACTATCCATTCTTCAACTGTATCAATGTGGTCATATTTTATTTCTCTGTCTATCCATTCTAAATTTAAAGTATTAATTTTACATGGACTGGGTTTAAATGATTTTGAAAGAGCACCAGGACCTTGAGTTCCGGCAACTGAATAATGAATATAAAAAAGTCCATTGTGATTAAAGTTAGGATGAAACGCTAGCCCAAGTAGTCCTCTTTCTTCATATCCGCTTTTCTTTCCTAATTTTATTACCTGGGAACGAATATCTAAAAACTTTTTTATCTTTTCATTATCTACAATAAGAATTTCTCCTATCTGAGTTGCAACAAATATTTTTTCTATATTTTCTCCGGGCAATATTGCTGTTTTTATAACAGTGGGTAAATTAATATTTTTGGCAATAGGAAGTAATCTAATTTTAATCAATTACATACCTTCTTTCTAGTAGAAGAATATGATATATTTTAACTTAAATGCAAGAATATTAGTTTAAATTTTTTAATTTCTAAAACTTTAAGAATATTATAGATTTAATGTGAAGATGTTTTTTGATATAATAAATTTAAGGTGAAATATATGTATCATTGTTTTAGATTAAAAAAGGGACAAGATTTAAAAAAAGAAATAGAAACCTATGTAATTAAAAATAGTATTTCAGGTATAATTTTATGTTGTGTGGGATGTTTAAGTAAATTAAAGATTCGATTGGCAGATGGAAAAAGAATATTTGAAAAAGAAGGTCAGTTTGAAATAGTAAGTACAACAGGAACATTATCTCAAGATGGAGTTCATATTCATATTTCTGTTTCTGATGAGGAAGGCAATACTATTGGTGGTCACTTAAAAGATGGCTGCATAATAAATACAACTGCTGAGATTTGTTTGTTAGATATTGAGAAAGTAAAATTTAAAAGAAAATTTGATGATGAAACTGGTTATGAAGAATTAATAATTGAATAATTTTTTTGAAGAGTGTTGCTAAAAAGTTAAAAATTATATATGATATAACTAATATGGAGGTTTTGATATGGAATTATTTGATATTATAGGTTATTTTGACTTATATTTTGGCAATAATTTTAACGATAAAAACAAGTGGGAAGGTCAGTTTTTACTTGAAGATAACTGGTTTGAAGGATTGGTTCTAGATACTAATATTTCTAAAATTAAAAAATGTTTTATATTTGGAGTATATACTCCTAGACATATCCAATTATTTATATTATCTCCAAATGGACAACATACATCATTTGTATTTAATGCAACGAAAAAAGGTGAAGATTTCCTTGGAGGAGTTAATGCAATAGGAGAAAAAAAAGATTATTGTTTTGCTGACTGTAATTTAATTACTCGAAAATCTGGAAATCAAGAAGTAATTCAAGAGTTTCACAATGAAATTAAAACTTGGAAAGAAAAAATGCCAGAAGAATTTAAACCTTTTTATGATCTTACTACTAAGATTAAAGAACGTATTATTAATATGATAAATATGGAAAATGAAATATATGATGAATCGGATTATTTAGAATCAGAAAGTGAATACGAAGAAATAATGAGAAGATATGGAAAAAACAAACATTGGTTCTGAATATAAAAGATAAATATATTTGAGGTGAATATGAAAGAAAAAACTATTAAAACTTTAAGGTTTTCTGCAAGAATCACTAGCATTGCTATACTTTTGGTATTTTTGATATTTTTTGTTGGAGAAGGAATTGTTAGTAATTTAGAAACATTAAAAATAGAAGATATATTATTACTTTCTTTAATACCTGGATTATTATTAGTTGGAACGATTATTGCCTGGAAAAGAGAATTGCTAGGCGGTATTATAATATGTATTTCAATTCTTACTTTTAATTTTATCGATTATTTTCTACATAGTGATACTGCATTTTCTCCAAACTTTTTAATAATTATTTTAGTAGGAATACTTTTTATTATAGTTGGAATTAATAAAAAAATAAAATAATAAATATGATATAATTATTTTAGGAGGTAAAATTTATGGAATTATTATATGTTTTAGGAGGCATATTAGTCATTATTCTTTCTTCAATTAAACAAATTGATGAATATGAAAGAGGAGTTAAATTTACTTTTGGTAAGTTTACAGGTATTATGTCTCCGGGATGGAGATTTGTGTTTCCTGTATTTCAATCTTATGTAAAAGTAGATATAAGAATTAAGACTGTTGATGTTCCTGAACAAGAAGCAATTACTAAAGATAATGTTTCAATTAAAATAAATGCAGTTTTATATTACAAAGTATTTGATGCTGCTAAATCAATTATTGCTGTTGAAGATTTTAATTATGCAGTTAGTCAACTTGCTCAGACAACAATGAGAAATATAGTTGGTTCTGTTTCGTTAGATCAATTATTAAGTGATCGCGAAAAAATAAGTGCTGACATCTGTTTAATAGTTGATAAGGCCACTGATGAATGGGGAATTAAAGTAGAAAATGTTGAACTTAAAGATATTTCTTTACCAGAAGAAATGAAAAGAGTTATAGCAAAAGTAGCAGAAGCTGAACGTGAAAAGATGGCAGTTATTACAAAGGCTGCTGGAGAAGTGGAAGCTTCTCAAAATTTGGCAAAGGCAGCGGAGTTAATGAGTAAAGCACCAGGAGCACTCCATTTGAGAACTTTATCAACACTAAATGATTTAAGTAGTGATCAATCAAATACAGTTATATTTGCAATTCCAATTGAAATATTAAGAGCTATTGAAAGTTTTGGAAAAGATAAAAAATAACACTTAAAGTGTTATTTTATTTATATTATATTTTTAAATATACATTATCTCTACGCCCGATAATGATACTTTTCCAGTTAAAACAATTGTCTTTTTTGCTTTTGAATCTCCACTATTTTTTTCTTCGATAGCTCCTAGTGAAATATCAGCTTTATTAATTATTTTCCAGTCTTTTGGAATATATAATTCTACTCCCGAAAATGAAACATCTAAGTTCACTGTAGCAGTTTCTCCAATTATCTTAGCATTATCAAAGTATACTTTCATTCCACCAAAAGAACATTTTAAATTTGCAATTTTGAAGTCTTCGCTATTTATATATTTAATACTTGAACCAAAATTAACGCTAAAATTAACTTTATCTCCATCTTCGTTGTTAACTACCTCAGAAAAGTCATTACGATGATATTTACTAAAGCACCCTTTTTTATAAAAACAATGCTTATTAAATAAAATTGATAATCCAATAGTTCCTAATAATGCAGTTAATAATACTGGCCATGGAGTAATATTCTCTAAGTTTAATGGTTCAGAATAAATAATACATAGAAATGCTAATGAAAATAACATACCTCCAAATTTAAGTTTGAATAAACTTTTTAGAAATACTGCAACTAAGAATATTGTTAGTAACAAACTAATAAGTCTTATATTAGTAAAACTATATACATGATCCAATATTATAAAAGCTCCTGCTGTAATAAAAAATAATCCCCAAAATAATTTTCTCATTTTTAACTCCTCTCTTTTAATTTTTCTTTTAAATATTTAAAATAGAATCTTGAAACATATATTTTCTTATATGTTTTGTTGAATTCTATTACGCTAGAAGATGTGATATTTCTATTAATTGAATAAATATGATTAATATTAACAATTGATGATTTAGATACTCTAATAAAGTTTTTTGGTAGAATGTTTTCAAGTTCATAGAGTTTATACTTTACATAATAGATGTTACTAATAGTATGTGCACTTATATTATTAGTATCTGTTTCAAAGAAGAGAATTTCATCCAAGTTTATATAATATTCTTGATCTTTCTGATAAAAATTAATTTTAATTTCATTTAAGTTCTCGGTATATTCCTTTACTTTTTTTATCAGGTTATTTTCTTCTCTACATCTAATTATAATTTCATCTTTAGAAATATTATCACTTGTTTCAATTATAACTTTCATACAACTTTCTCCTGCATGATTAATTATACTATATTAATTAAAAAAGTCATTTAAAATTATCTAAGTGGTAAATTTTTGACAATAAGTGGTATTAAATAAACTACTGTGCTATAATGAAATCGAGGTGAGAAGATGGAATTTAATTATTCAGTCACTTTAAAGTTGGAACATCCAGAAAAGTTAGAAATTATAGGAGAAGATTTGGAAATAATTCCTAAATCTTTTGCCAGAAAGCAAGTATTGCATTTTGTAGAATTGGCAATTGCCTTGGCTAAAGATAGACCAGAACCTTTAAAATATCTTGCGTTTCTTTTAACAGAAGAGAAAATAAGCGGAGTACCTTTATTTTATTTTGAAACAATCTTTTTTAATGCATTATATAATAGCCCGTTTGGTTCTATAATATTAGAGAAAGAACTTGAATTAAAACAATTAAGTAGAAATCCAAATATATTAAAAGAGAATCCTAATTTAGTAGAAAAATTAAAATCAGAAATAATAGAAGCAGTTGAAAATAATCAAAAAGAATGTAAAGGTCAACAAAAAATATAGTTATATAAATAAAAGAATTCTTTAGGAATTCTTTATTTATTATCTTGTATTAAATCATCTAAAGTAACTTCTAACGCTTCTGATATTTTATAGAATGTTTCTACTGAAAAATTATATGCTGCCTTTTCACTTTCTATTTGTCTAATAAAATCGTGTGATAAATTAACCATTTCAGCTAATTCAGCAGATGTATAATTTCTTTCTTTTCTATACTTTTTAATATTTTTTCTAATAGTATCATATATATTTGAATTATAATTAATTTCTTTCATCAGGCATCACCTAATAATATTGTATAGTAAAAGAAAATAAAAATATGTTAGTTAACTCTTAACAAAGATACTTTAATAATGTATAATCATATTTGAGGTGTATTTATGCAGATGCTTCCAAATAGCTTTTATAAATGGATGTTTAGTTTATCAAATAGAGAGAAAATTTTATTTATATTTATTTTATTATTATTAGTAGGTTTAATAGTTTTATCGAAAGAAAAAAAACATTAAAACAAAAGAATTATGTTATAATTATACAGGAGTTAATATGAATTTTAGAATGAGACTTAATGAAAATTTTTTTAATATGATTAAAAATGGAATTAAAACTATAGAGTATCGTGTTAATGATGAAAAAAGACAAAAGTTAAATATTGGAGATATTATTACTTTTTATAAAAGACCAAATGAAAAAGAAAGTATTACTGTAATAGTTGAAGATTTAAAGTACTATGATACTTTACTTGAAATGTATAGTGCAACTTTTGAAAAAGATTTTAAAGATAAATATAAAGACCCACAAGCAGTTGTAGATGATACTTCATATTACAGTGAAGAAGAAAAAAAGTATGGTTGTGTTGCAATATATTTTAAAAAAATATAAATTAAAAGTGTATTTCCGATATTCTTTTAATTAATTTATATTGGTTAACTATTTCACTCGATGTTAGTACATACATATATTCTTCTTCATTTATAGTAGAATGTAAAACATTATCAAAATTGATGAAAGGTCCTTTACGTGTAGTAAAGAAACTTTCTGCATATACTTTAGCAATTTTAGGATTTAACTTAATATATCCGTTCTGAATTATCTCTTTTGCTATTGGTATGTATTCGCTATGTGTTAAGTAATAATATCCAGGATGTGGTGCATCGCATATATAATTTACATAATCACCTTTTTTAATTGTATAGTCTTTAGTAC
>CAZMCS010000040.1:0-7844 GCA_964565085.1 uncultured Muribaculaceae bacterium
ATTTGTAACTCATGATGGAAGTGAAACAGATTTAGACTTAGGACATTATGAAAGATTTATAGATGAGGAATTAAATTATACTTCAAGCATTACTACAGGGAAAATTTAGAATACTGTTATTGAAAAAGAGCGTAGAGGAGAATTCTTGGGAGCAACTGTTCAGATAGTACCTCATATAACTAATGAAATTAAAAGCAGGGTATATGAAGCTGGAAGTATTTCAAATGCAGATGTAGTAATAACTGAGATTGGCGGTACTATAGGGGATATAGAGTCACTGGCATTTATTGAAGCATTAAGACAAATAAGATGTGAGTTAGGAAATGAAAATACATTTTTTGTTCATACAACACTGATACCATCCATATATGGCTCTGGTGAACTTAAAACAAAGCCTACACAACATAGTGTAATAGAACTTAGAGGTTTAGGAATTCAACCCGATTCAATAGTGTGCAGAACTCCTATAAGTATGACAGAAGATTTGAAAAGAAAAATTTCTCTTTACTGTAGTCTTCCACAGGAAAATATAGTTGAAGCCTTAGATTCTAAAAATATATATAAAGTTCCTCTTAGTTTTTATAATCAGGGAATAGATGAAGTAATTCTTAAACATTTTAATTTACCAGTAAAGAAAATTAATCTTACAGATTGGAAAAAACTTACTTCTACTGTTGAATCTTTAAAAGGTAAGATTGAAATTGCACTTGTAGGTAAATATGTTGAACTTCATGATGCATATATTTCTGTAACTGAAGCTTTAAAGCATGCAGGATATAAACATAATACTAAAATAAGTATAAACTGGATTGATTCTGAAAAATTAGAAAAAACTAGAAATTTAAAGGAAATATTTAAAAATACAAAGGGTATAATAGTACCTGGAGGTTTTGGATCAAGAGGTATAGAAGGAAAGATTAAAGCAATAAAATATGCTCGTGAAAATAATATTCCTTTCTTGGGATTGTGTTTGGGACTTCAACTGGCAGTAATAGAATTTAGCAGAAATGTATGTGGTATCAAGGATGCTAATTCAACAGAATTTGATGAACATACTAATGAACCAGTTATTGATATTATGGAAGAACAGAAGAATATTAGTAATATGGGTGGAACAATGAGACTTGGTGACTATAAATGCAGTTTAAAAGAAAAAACACTTGCATATAAGTGTTATAAAACAAAAAATATTATAGAAAGACATCGTCATCGTTATGAATTTAATAATAAATATAAAAGTATTTTAGAAGAAAATGGACTTGTATTTTCTGGAGTAAATAAAAAAAGTAATTTAATTGAAATTCTTGAATATCCTAGTCACCCTCATTTTATAGCATGTCAATTTCATCCTGAATTTAAAAGCAGACCAACGAGATGTCATCCTTTGTTTGATTCTTTTATAAGTGCAAGTGTAAAAAATAAAGAATTATCTAAAGTATAAAATAAGCACAAAAGTGTTTATTTTTTCTTTTAAAAAAGATATAATGAATTAAAGAGGTGAAGGAAATGTTTGATATATTTGTACCTGATATGTATCAGAAAAGTATATATACAATAAATTATAAAAAGTTAAAAAAAATAGGTATAAAGTGTATTCTTTTTGACTTAGATAATACAATAGCACCTCCTTCATTAAATAAACCTGATAAGAAAATAAAGATGTTATTTTATGAATTAAAGAATATGGGGTTCAAATTAATAATTATTTCAAATTCACCTAAATCAAGAGTTGAGCCTTTTAAGAATGAACTTCAAATTGATGCTTCTGCTTTTGCTCTTAAACCAAGAAAAGATAAGTATTTAAAAATAATGAAGACTTATAATTTTAAACCTGAAGAAATCGCTGCAATTGGAGATCAATTGGTAACAGATATATATGGAGCAAATAGACTTAATATTACAAGTATATTAATAAATTCAATGAGTAAAGAGGATTTCTTTACAACAAGATTTAATAGACTGTTAGAAAAAATAATATTTAAATTTTTAACTAGAAAAGGACTTTTTATGAAAGGTAAATATTATGAATAGGAAGTGTATTGGCTGTGGTGCTGTACTACAAAGTATTTTTAAGGATAAAGAAGGCTATATAAGTGAAATAGTAGAAGGTAAAAGTTTATGTGAAAGATGCTTTAAAATAAAAAATTATGGAGAATGCAGTATTATACAAAAAGAAAGAGATTTTAAACAAATTATAAATGATGTAAATAAAAGCGGAGCATGTGTAGTTTACTTAGTTGATATATTAAATATAACTAAAGAATCTTTGGAGTTCTTAAAATATTTTAAAAATAATAAATTTATATTATTAACAAAGAGAGATTTATTACCTAAAAGTGTTAATGATAAAAAGATAATTAAATATTTTAAAGAAAACTTTTATGATGATGCTGAAGTAATGTGTGTAAGCAGTTTTAAGAAGTTAAACATAGATAAGTTTTTAAAAAATGTAGAAAAACATAAAGTTCATTCTCTTTATATAGTTGGATTAGTTAATAGTGGTAAAAGTTCATTTATTAATGCATTAATGGCAAGTATAGGAAATAAATCAGTTATAACAACAAGTATTATTCCAAATACAACAATAGATTACATTGAAATAAAACTAAATAATAATTTAGTAGTTATTGATACTCCTGGATTTATATTAAAGAATTCTATTTATAATTATTTAAATTTAAAAGATATTGTAAAAATAAGTCCTAAAAAAGAAATAAAAGTTAAAACTTTTCAAATTAAACCAGGATTTAGTATATTAGTTAATAATATTTTAAGAATAGACTATGAAAAAGGTAAAAGTAATAGTTTTAGTTTTTATATGAGTAATAATTTAAGTTTTCAAAAGATTAAGATAAATACAAATGAAAGATTAAAAGTTTTACCTAAGAAAAACATTAATATAAAAGGTAAAGAAGATATAGTTATTAGTGGCTTAGGATTTATAAAAATAGTTGGTGAAGCTAATGTTGTAGTATATACTTTGGATGAAAATCTGATAAGTGTAAGAAAAAATATGATATAGGTGTTCTTATGGGATATATTAAAGTAATGGATGAAATACTTGCAAATAAAATAGCAGCAGGAGAAGTAGTAGAGCGTGTATCAAGTGTTGTTAAAGAACTGGTAGAAAACAGTATAGATGCTAAAAGTAATGTAATAAAAATTGAACTTGTTGCTTCTGGAACAAAAGAAATAAAAGTTGTTGATAATGGAAATGGAATGGATAAGGAAGATGCAGTATTATCATTCAGTAGACATGCAACAAGCAAAATAAAAAATGAAAATGATTTATTTTTTATAAATACATTAGGTTTTAGAGGAGAAGCATTAGCTTCGATTTCTTCAGTAAGTGAGGTTGAATTAAATACTTTTAATGGTAAAGAAGCAACTAAAGTAAATATAAAAGGTGGAAAAATAATTTCAATTAAAAAGGGTGACAGTAGAACAGGTACTTCAATTAGTGTAAATAATTTATTTTTTAATACACCTGCAAGACTTAAGTTTTTAAAGAGTTTAAATACAGAGTTAGCAAATGTAGTAATGTATATTGAGAGACTTAGTCTTTCTCATCCTAATATTGCATTTACTCTTATTAATGATGAAAAGATAATTTTAAAAACAAGTGGAAGTAATGATTTATTAAAGGCAATTCATGAAATCTTTGGTTTTAATATAAGTAAAAATATGATATATATTGAAGGATCTAATCTTGATTATGATATTAAAGGATATATTGGAAACATTAATATAAATAAAAGTTCTCGTAGTGGTATTGTAATACTTGTAAATGGCAGAGTAGTGCAAAATGCTTTCATAAATAGGATTATTAAAGATGCATATCATACATTTTTAGCAGATAATAAGTACCCTATAGTAGTAATAAATATAGAAACAGATCCAACTTTAATAGATGTGAATATACATCCTACAAAGCAGGATATAAAATTTAGTAAGACTGTTTCACTTGAAGAGTTGTTATTTAAATTAATTAGAGATGCATTAAATACTTCTGATAATACAGTTCATGCATATAATAAATCCTCAGAAGAAAAAATAGATAATATTTCATATAAGGAAATGACATTTGACTTTAATATTAAAGATGATATAAAGGAATATAATATAGAAGAAAAAGATTTAATAATGCCTATTGGATTAGCTTTAGGAACTTATTTAATCGCACAAGCAGAAGATATACTTTACTTGATAGATATACATGCAGCGAATGAAAGAATAAATTATGAATTATATTTTAATAGTTTAAAAGAAAGCAATGTAAGTACCATAGATTTATTAATTCCAATAAATATTGAACTATCAAAGAATGAATATTTAATTATAAAAGAATATGAGAAAGTACTTAAAGATTTAAAAATAGAATTTGAGGATTTTGGAATTAATACATTTAGAGTTACTGGACATCCTACTTGGATTAAAGAAGGTATGGAAGAAGAGAGTATAAAAAAGATATTTGATTTAATTTATACTCTAAATGAAAAGTTTGATAGAATAAAATTTAATGAAAATATTGCTATTACACTAGCATGTAAAATGAGTGTTAAAGCAAATACAAACATATCATATAATGAACAAGAAGATTTAATAAAAAGATTATTCAAATGTGAATTTCCTTATACTTGTCCTCATGGAAGACCAACAATTATAGAATTTAAAAAATATGAATTAGAAAAGTTATTTAAAAGAGTTATATAATGTTGACATTATATAACTTATTTGATAAAATACTATTCGATTTTAAATAGAGATATTCAAATAAAAAAGTAGAAAAACTACTTTTTTGTTTATGCATATTATAAGGTGGTGATTATCATGTCATATATAGCAGAAAAATTAAATGAGATTAATAATGAAGTAAAAAAATGTAATGAATGTTTTGAATATGTAGAACCTTTTAGTAATTTTTCAGCAGTTTCTTTTGGTACCACACCTGATTTATTAATAGTAGGAGAATCTCCTACGAAAAATGGATGGAGAGTAAGTGGAGTTGCATGGCATGATTCAGAGAATAGAATTACCCCTTCTGGAAAAAGAATGCAAAAACTGTTAGATCAATTTAATATTAATTTAATGGAGACTTACTTTACTGAAGCTATAAAATGTTATCCAGTTAATAAAAAACATTTGGATTTTTGTAGTCAACACTGTAAAAAATTTTTAAATGCTCAAATAGAAGTTTTAAATCCAAATATAGTTTTACTTTTAGGAGATTATGCTACAAGAACGGCTTTAGATCTTAATAATTTTAATGAAATAGTAGGATTATATGTTAAAAAGACAATAAATGAGAAAAAAATATTATTTATACCAATTTACAGTCCATCATCAATATATTTTAAAAGAAATTTTGAAATATTAGAAGAAATTAAACAAAATGATTCTTTTGCATTAAATAGAACTTTATAATATAATAAAAACAGGTTAATAATATGAATAATAAAAAGATAATAGTTATTATAGGTCCAACTGGTGTAGGTAAAACTAAAACTTCAATTGAATTAGCAAAATTTTTTGATGGAGAAATAATTAATGCAGATTCAATGCAGATATACAAGGAATTAAATATTGGAACTGCTAAAATAAAAGAAGAAGAAAAAGAAAATATACCTCATCATTTATTTGACGTAAAAGAAACTAATGAAGACTATTCAATTTTTAATTATCAAAATGACTGTAGAAATAAAATTAATGAAATATATTCTAGAAATAAACAGGTAATAATTGTAGGTGGTACAGGTTTATATATAAAGTCTGCGCTTTATGACTATACATTTGAAGAAGAAATAGAAAGTGAAGACTTTGAAGAACTTTCAACTCAAGAGTTATATGAAAAATTAATATCTTTAGATAAGAATATTATTATTGATAATAAAAACAGAAGAAGATTAATAAGAGCATTAAACTATTATCTTATACATAATAAATCTATTAATGAAAATATTAATGGAAATAATTTGCTGTATGATGTAATATTTATAGGCCTTACAACTACAAGAGAGAAGTTATATGAGATAATAAATAAGAGAGTAGATTTAATGATTGAAAATGGATTAGTTGATGAAGTAAAAAAACTTTATGATAATAAAGTATATAGTAAGCCTATAATGAATGGTATTGGTTATAAGGAATTATATAAATATTTTAAAGAAGAATTTACTTTAGAAGAAGCAATAAATTTAATTAAGACTAACTCGAGAAGATATGCAAAAAGACAGTATACGTGGTTTAATAATAAAATAGGTAATATAAAATGGTTTGAAGTGAATTTTGAAGATTTTAATAAAACTGTTAATGAAATAAAAGAGTATATTAAAAAGAATATTAATTAGAATTAATATTCTTTTAATTTGCCTCTAAGAAATATGTTCTATCAAATTCGTGTTGTTCTCCATCTATTTCAATTAATTTATCTGTTGTTATTAATAAAAAGTTTGTTCTTGGTATTGGAGAATCATCATTATCATCCCATGTAATATCAACATGAAGCCATTTGTTATCTATATAGACTAAATTCCATGCATGATCTTTATTAGTTACTTTTATATTTGGTATATTGAAATAATCAAGAAATAATACTAACGCATCACTATAACCACTACATACCGCATATCCTTCAAATAATACGCCATATGCCTTATCAGAAGCATATTTACTTGATTTCTTTTCTGCTCTTTCCAAATCATATTTAGTATTAGTAATTATATAGTTATGAATCTTAGTAATTTTTTCTCTATCATTAAGATTCGTTAAATTCAATAAATTAACTATTTCCTGAACTTTTGATTTTAACATTGAGATTTGTTCTTCTGAATAATTCTTTTCTATTCTCACAGTTATTTCTCCAAAAGATGTAATGGTAGTATCTAACAGTTTAAAGTTATTATAAGGATTTACGTATCCATTTATGTTACTTAATCCTGTATCATCAGTACTAACAGCTTCAATATCATCTAAACATTCTTTATAATCATATGGACAATAAAAAGTAAAACTTTTCCATCCATTATTTAATATATTAAAATATATATTGTAAAAATCTTCTTTACTAGAGGGAATATAATCATCACTAATTTCAAATTTTGAATAATTATAATTTCTCTTATATTGATTTGAATCAGGTACTATTATTTCATTTTCAAAAAGTATATTATTAAAAAATATTTTAATTTCATTAAAATTCACATATACAACATAAGTTCCAATTAAAATAATTAATATTAAAATAATATTTTTAAATAACTTCATATATTCACCTAATTAATTATAACATATAAAATAATACAAAAAAAGTAGTGTATACTACTTAATATTACTTACTTTCTTTGATAAGCGTGATTTATATCTACTGCTTGTGTTCTTTTTAATCATTCCAGCTACTGAAGCTTTATCTATCTTTTTAACAACACTATTTAAATTGTTCTTAGCTTCTTCTTTTTTTCCTTCTTGAATTAACTTTTCTAACTTTTTAATTGCAGTTTTCATACTTGACTTTACATTATTATTTAATATGCTTTTCTTTTTAATTGTACGAATTCTTTTCTTTGCACTCTTAATATTTGCCATGAGTCACCTCCTTAAAAACTGTATTAATATTATCAAAGAATTTACAAAAAAGCAATGAAAAAAGATAAATTTATATAAATTACTTTTTTCTACAAAATTTTAATATATATTTTAATATACTTTTTTAAGAGGTGTATTTTATGAAAAGAAGATTTAAACATAGAAAAATGATAAAACTTAAGATGCTATTATATATTTTTATTTTTATTTTCTCATTATATATATTTTTAGGAATAATATTTAATGGAAGAACAATAAATATA
>CAZMCS010000040.1:7854-9447 GCA_964565085.1 uncultured Muribaculaceae bacterium
AAACAGTGCATTAAAAGAAATAATTAATGAGGATAGTTATCTGTTAGAAAAATTAAATATTGATTTAACTACACCAAAGAATATACTTTATGCATCATTGAATAAGATTATATCTAAAAAAGATTTAGTAGTATTTTCAAGTGATGAGGAAACAGATTTATTTAATTATGAAAATAGTTTGACTGAATATGTAGAAGATCCAAACCCAATAAAAATAGAGAAACCTTTAATATATATTTACAATACACATCAACTTGAAGAGTATGATATGAAAACTCTATATGACTACAGCATTAAGCCAAATGTAATGATTGCTTCATATATACTTAAAGAAAAATTTAATGAACTTGGAATACCATCTGTAGTTGAAACAGCTAATATAAAAAAGTATTTGCAGGATAATCATCTTAAATATAATTTCAGCTATGTTGCAAGTAGATACTTCGCAGAAATTACTCTATCAAAAAATAAAACTATTAAATATATGATAGATGTACATAGAGATTCTACAAGAATAGATAAAACCTTATATGAAAATAATGGACATCAGTATGCAAGAATAATGTTTGTAGTTGGTTTGGAACATGTAAACTATAAAAAGAATTTAGATTTAGCAATAACTTTAAATGAATTAATAGAGAGTGAATATTCTGGAATAAGCAGAGGAGTACTTAAAAAGAGTAAGAAGACAGGTAATGGAATATATAATCAGGATTTAAGTCCAAACTCAATACTAATTGAAATAGGTGGCGTCGATAATACAATAGAGCAAGTTTACAATACCTGTGAAATACTGGTTAAAAAAATAAGTGAATTTATAAAGGAGAGGGAAAGTGGAGGAAACTAAGAAAAAGAAAAATCATCTTTTTATAATAATAATGACACTTTTATTTATAACATTTATAAGTTTATATTTTTCACAAATTAATGGATATTATGAATATACTCAATATAATAAAAAAACAATTACAGAAGAATCAATGAAACAGTTTGAATCAGATATTGAAGCAGGAAAAGACATAAATATTGAAAATTATTTAAAAGACAGTTACAAAGATTATTCAAACAATATGTCAAACCTTGGAAATAAGACTAGTTCAACAATAGAGGGTTTTATGACTACTGGAATAAAAAGAATTTTTAAGGTTTTTGCAGCATTATTTATGGAATAAAAAAGAAGGACCACAGTATTATTAACAAACTAGATAACTAAATCTATATATTAATTGTGGTCCTAATAATATTATTGCATATATATCAAAAAATATTCCAATTATTTTTAAAAAAGAACCACAATTAGTAATTTTATAGGCGTGAGCCTATACTAATTTGTGGTCCTGTTATTATTATAATCATTATTTAGGTTATTATACATTATTTTTTAAAAAGTTCTGAAGCGACTTTACTATATGCTCTAGTAAGAGGTCCAGTACCCAATAAAATACCTCCAAAGTATCTTACAACTATTATTAAAGTGTTATCTAACTTTTTAATATTTATTAAATCTAATAAAGGTTTACCAGCAGTATTAGAAGGTTCTTTATCTTCAAATTTCTTTAAAATATTTCCAATCTTATAAGCATATACAATATG
>CAZMCS010000041.1:0-9323 GCA_964565085.1 uncultured Muribaculaceae bacterium
TGATAATCTTCTTTTGTTATTTCACCTTTATTTAATTTAAAATCTAAACTATTACGTTGTATTATTAAACATAATGTTTGCAATTCAGAATATGAAAATAAACGTTTGTAACTTTCTAGAATTTCATACTTAATATCTGTTTCACTTAATCTAGAATATCCGTATTCATGTTTATAACATTCGTTATAGCCTCTAACATAGTCTTGAGATATATCTGAAATAAGAAATCTAGTTACTTTCGCTTTCAAAAGTAATTCTTTTTGTTTCCCCTGTTCTTTTCTTTTTTTAATATTATTAAATAATTCCATAAACCCTCCTAAAATTTATTTTATTACTTCTATTCCACACATATATTTTCTTAATACTTCAGGAATAGTAATACTTCCATCTTCATTTTGAAAATTTTCTAAAATAGCAATAAGAGGTCTTTGAGCGAATACTGTAGCATCATTATTATGGACATACTCTATTTCACCATTCTCTCTTTTTAATCTCGTTTTCAATCTTCTTGCTTGATAATCAGTCATATAGTCAGCTGTATGAGTCTCTTTATATTTATTTTGACCTGGTAACCAAGCATCTATATCATAACCAGATGCATTTGGTTTACCAATATCAAAAGTACATTTTTTAATTACTCTATATGGTATTTTTAGATTTTTCATTAAGTATTCTTGAATTGCCACAGCTAACATGTGTTCTTCATATCCTGTTTCTTTTGTTGATAAACTAACCATTTCCAATTTATCAAATTGATGTAATCTGAATATTCCTTCAAGATCTTTACCAGCACTTCCTGCTTCTTTTCTGAAAGAAGTGGCCAACCCCATATATCTTAGTGGTAAATCACTTTCATTAATTATTTCATTAGCATGCATAGATCCCAAAACATGTTCAGCTGATCCTTGCAACCATAATTCTTCTCCTTCAATTTTATATCTTTCTTCTCTTGGCTCTAATCTATCCATAGCATCATATATATCTGTCTTTAACATTAATGGTGGCAATACTAAAATAAATGGCTTAGATGAAATATGTAAATTATTTTCATTAATTATTTTTTTTAGTATCTCTTCATTAGTTAAAACACTAGCTGCAAATTGTTGTAAAGCCCACCACAGTTGCACTAAACTTCCCTTAAGATAAGTAAATCTAGTACCAGTAACTTTAGTCGCTCTTTCCTTGTCAATAAAATCATGAAAAAGTCCTAATTCATAATGATTTTTAACTTTAAAATTAAATTGAGGTATTTTTCCAACTGTTTTTATAACTACATTTTCTTCTTCGCTATTTCCAATAGGAACCTCATCTAATGGTATATTAGGTACTAATTTTAAATGATTAATATATTCTTTTTGCAATATTTCAAAATTATTTTCTAATTCATTTAATTCTATTTTTAATTCTCTAACTCTATCATTAGAACCTTTGCTTTCTTTTGATAATTTATTTCTCTCTTCTCTTAAATTATTAATTTTAATAATTAAATCTTTTACTTTTTGATCGAGTTCTAAAATCTTATCAACATCTACTGGATATCCTTTATTTAAACTATCTTGTCTTACTTTTTCTTTATTTTCTTTTATTATATTAATATCTATCATAAATTCACCTACTAATAAAAATATTATACAATATAATTTAATATTTTTAAACTTTAATTTCTTTTTTCATACTTTTATATTTTAATTTAATTCGTGCAAGAGTATTTTCAATACTTCTTTTTTCTTTTTCTAATATTAAAGCTATTTCAGCATTGGATAATCCTGAGAGTTTTAAATCAAATACATTTTTTTCAAATTCAGTTAATTTCCCTTTCAAAAAATTTATTATTTCTTCTTTTTCTTCCTTATCAATAAGTTGTTTTCCTGGATCTTTTGATCTATCTATTAAAACATCATATAAATTATATTCATCATTAAAAAGCATATCTAAAGATAATGAAGTATTTAAATTCTTATTTTTTTGTCTATTTTCACTTCTTAAAATAGTTTTTATTCTTGATTCTACACATATATTTGCATATGTATAAAATAATACATCTTTACTTTTATCAAATGTTTTAATAGCTTTTATTAAACCTATTAAACCTTCTTGCTGAAGATCCTTTTCATCAAGTCCTGAGAATTCTATCTTAGGCAGATATTTTCTTACAATATTATTTACTATATATTTGTATTTTTCTATTAATACTTTTTGTGATTCTTCATTACCTTCTGCTACCATAAATAACAATTCATTATCATTTTCTTCTCTGTAATTAATATAAACCACCTACTCCTTTGACTTTAAAATTTCGTATACCATTATACCACAGGCTACTGAGGCATTTAAACTATTTATTTTTCCTTTCATTGGAATTGATGCTATAAAGTCACAAGACTCTCTTACAATATGAGTAAGTCCACTTCCTTCATTTCCAATTACTAAAACTATTTTACCTTTATAATCTATCTTTGTATAATCTTCTCCAAACATATCAGTTCCTACTATCCAATATCCAAGTTTTTTTAACTTTTCTATTGTATTTCTTAAATTAGCAACTTCACAAATCTTTGAGTTTACTAAAGCACCACTAGAAGTTTTCATAACTGTAGCATTTATAGAAACAGTTCTCTTATTTGGAATTATTATATAATCTACTTTAGCACATTCACATGTTCTTATAATAGCGCCAATATTATGTGGATCTTCAATATGATCTAAAATAACTATAAAGTTAGCATATTTATCATTTTCAATTACTTCTATATCAGTAAATTTATAATCATCTATTTCAATTACAATTCCCTGACTCTGAGCATTTACCATTCTATCTATTTCATCTTTTTCCAAGTAATTAACTAAGTAATTATTAATATTTATAATCTTTTTTATCTCATCATCATTAAAAGATTTAGATAAATAAATTTTTCTAACTATTTGTTTATTTCTTAGTATTTCTGCTGCTACATTTTTTCCATATACTATCATTTCTTCTCCAATATCAAAAATTCTTTATATCTTTTTTAGCACTAATTGCTGCAATTGCTCCTTCAGAAGCAGCTGTAATAATTTGATATAATTCTTTTTTTATTATATCCCCTGCAGCATATATTCCTGGTACCTTTGTTCTCATATTATCATCAACATCAACATAACCCTCTGGTGTTAAAATATTTAAACTATTTAAATAATTTACCTTTGGTTCAAACCCTATATAAACAAATACACCTTCTATATCTAATTCTGTTCCATTTGTTAATACAATCTTACTTACTTTATCATTTTCAGCCTTTATTTCTTTTACTACAGAATTTAACATAACTTTAATATTATTTTTCTCACTTGCTTCTTTCTGTAATACTTCATCTGCTCTTGGATGATCACTTCTATTCAAAATGTATAGTTCGCTGACAAAGTCTGAAAGATAAATTCCTTCTTCAAACGCAGCATTTCCTCCACCTATAATTGCGACTTTTTTTCCTCTATATAAAGGCGCATCACATATTGCACAATAACTTAATCCTTTTCCAACCAAAGAACTTTCATTTTCTAAATTGGTTCTTCTAGGCTGTCTTCCACCACATATTATGAGAGTCTTCGCTTCATAAACTGACTTAGTCGTTGTGATAATCTTTTTATTTTCCTCTACTTTTACATCTCTAACTTCTTCTATCTTATAGGGAATTTCTAAAGCCTGTGTTTGAAAAAACATTTTGCTTGCTAAATCCGGTCCTTTAACACTTTCAAATCCCAGATAATTATCTACTACATTTGTCTTATTTAAAAGTCCTCCTGGAGAATCTTTCTCAAACATTAAAACACTTAACCCACTTCTCTTAGCATATATCGCAGCATTTAAACCTGCTGGTCCCATTCCTATTACTATTACATCGTACATTCTATTGCCTCCTAAAATCTTAATACCTCAATATTTTGTTCATCATTATAAAGTTCTTCCAATCTTGGTTTTCTACTTTGAACTGATACTATGACAAGTCCTACTATAAATAAAACTATACTTATTAATTGCGCTACTCTAAAACCATAAAATAACAAACTATCCTGCCTATAGTATTCTATAAAAAATCTAAATGCTGAATACCACATGAGATATACTCCAAACTGCTGACCTATCTTTAAATATTTAAATTTTCTAATAATTAGTATCACTATAAATCCTAATATACACCAAAGTGATTCAAATAAGAATGTTGGCATATAATAATTTCCATTTATAAACATTCCATTAATAATAATATTAGGTATATGCAAACTCTTCAATGTTTCTAAAGTTGTAACAGGCCCATATGCCTCTTGATTAAAGAAATTTCCCCATCTGCCAAATGCCTGTGACAATAATAGAAAAGGTGCGCAAATATCAAGTAATCTCCAAGGAGTTATTTTATATTTCTTACAGTAAATTATTACAGTAATTGCTCCAAATATCAAACCCCCATGAATTGCTAATCCACCTTCCCATATTTTAAAGATTTCCATTAAGTTTTTTGAATAATAACTCCATGAAAATGCAACAAAATATAACCTAGCTCCTATTACACCAAATATTATTGTCCAAAACAATAAATTTATAATAAAATCTTTTGTTAAGTCAAATTTCTTACCTTCCTTAACAATAAACAAAGTACTTATAATAATTGAAATAAGTATCAAAACACTATACCATCTTATATTAAAATTTCCTAATTGTATAAAATATGGACTCATTGTTTACTCCTTTCAATTATTGGCTTTATTATTATAAATTCAAAAATCATTTTTAAAAAACTAATAAATAAAACTATTAAAAACGGTACAAGAAAACCTTCTATTACAAAATGTTCACCCATTACAATACTAGTAAGTTTTAATACTATTAAATTCACTACAGGATAAAAGAAACCTAAAGTATACATAGTTACTGGTAGTGTTACTAATACAAGAAATGGCTTGATAGTAATATTAAATAAATTTACTATAATAGAAGCAAGTATTGCATACCAAAAATTTTCAATATAAAAACCTTTAAATACATTTGTTGCAATTACAAGAATAAATGCATAAACTATTACATTTAAAACATATTCAAGTAATGCAATATTAAACGGTTTATTATGGTAATAACTGTCTTTAATATATAATTTATTTTTCATAATCATCATTTTCTATTATAAACTATTTTTTAAAAAGAAAAAATACTTTTTTTAATATAATAATTGATTTATTATCTTTACATTCGATTTATTCGTTATCAAATCCACCATTTTTAGCATATTCTCTTACACCATTATGCATAAGTTTAAAAATTGAAAGTATTTCATTTGATTCTTTAAATTCCGAAATTATTGCATCTATGTCATTATTATAATCGGATAAATATAAAGGTTCATGAAAATTATTATAAATTACTGGTTTTATATATTCTAAATTTTGATTAACATATGTATATAGTTCTTTACCTTCCGCTTCACAAAGTACTGCTTTAAATCTTATATCCTCTAAATTTGAGTTTCTTCTTATATCTATATATTCTGTATATGTTTTTGTTTTTTCTTTAACATTATATAAAAAACATTTTTTTACTGTTTCATCATAAAAACATACTTCATCATCTGAAATAAAGTCACAAAATATTGTATTATTAAAATATTCTATATTTCCATCAGTATAGTCATAAATAAATGTTCCATCTATAAAGTATCCATCAGGAGTATAAAAATTCTGTTGATAATAAGTCCCTACAATCTTGTTTTTATAAATTATCATATCATTTAAAGATGATAATTTTTTAATAAGTTTACCTTCTTCTGTTACTTTATATAATACACACTGTTCTATTCCTAAATTATAATTCACAATAAAACTGTCTTCATTATATTTCAAAATATCTTTTATATTAGAATCAAAAGGTAATAACTCCTTTTCATTTTTATCTAGTATGCCCTTAATTCTTATACTTTTTTTATCTTCTTTTATAATTATTTCTGCAACTACATATTTTTTATTAAAATCATCAATATCAACTATTTTTTTTAATCCATAATTTTTCGTTTTTACTATCATTTTATAATTTCCTTCCAAATTAAATTCTAACAATTACTAACTAATATTGTCAAATAAAATATTTTTTAAGTATTCCCCTGTATAAGAGGATTTATGTTTACTTATTTCTTCTGGAGTTCCAGTAACAACAATTTTGCCTCCCAAGTCTCCTCCGTCCGGACCTAAATCAATTATATGATCTGCGACTTTAATTATATCAAGATTATGTTCTATTACTACAACAGTATCTCCATTATCAACTATTCTATTTAATATCTTTAATAACTTTTTAATATCATGAGTATGAAGTCCAGTTGACGGCTCATCAAGAATAAATATACTTTTACCAGTAGGTCTTTTTTGAAGTTCCTTGGCTAACTTAACTCTTCCGGCTTCTCCACCTGATAGTGTAACTGCACTTTGACCTAATTTAACATATCCAAGACCTACATCATGCATAACATCAAGTATTCTTTTAACCTTAGGTATGTTTTCAAATACTTCTAATGCTTCATCAACTCTTAAATTTAATACTTCACTAATATTTAATCCTTTAAATTTAACACTTAGAGTTTCATTATTATATCTTTTACCACCACATATATCACATGGTACATATACATCAGGCAAAAAATGCATTTCTATTTTCTTAACACCATCTCCTGAACACGCTTCACATCTTCCACCTTTTACATTAAAAGAAAATCTACCCTTATTATATCCTTTAATCTTTGCTTCTTTTGTTTCTGCGAATACATCACGAATTACATCAAATACTCCAACATAAGTAGCAGGATTACTTCTAGGTGTCCTTCCTATTGGATCTTGGGTAATATTTACAATCTTATCAATGTTTTCTAATCCTTTAATTCTTTTAAACTTACCAGGTCTTTCTTTCGTTGTATAGATATTGGATGCTATTGCTTTATATAAAATTTCACTAACAAGACTACTTTTTCCACTTCCACTAACTCCAGTTACACATATAAAAGTTCCAAGAGGAAAAGAAACATCAATATTCTTTAAATTATTTTCAGAAGCACCTTGTATTTCTATAAAATTACCATTTCCCTTTCTTCTTTTCTTAGGAGTATCTATTTGAAGCGCTCCACTTAAATACTGTCCTGTAATACTATTTTTATTTTTTATTACTTCTTCAGGAGTACCTTCTGCGACTATGTAGCCTCCTTCATTTCCTGCTTCAGGACCAATATCAATTATATAGTCCGATTCAAGCATTGTTTCTGTATCATGTTCTACAACTATAAGAGTATTCCCCAAATCTCTCATCTCTTTTAAAGAATGAATTAATTTAGCATTATCTTTCTGATGAAGTCCAATACTTGGCTCATCAAGTACATACAACACCCCGCTTAAACGACTTCCTATTTGTGTTGCAAGTCTAATTCTCTGACTTTCTCCTCCAGATAAAGTGCCTGCAGTTCTATTTAGCGTTAGATAATCAAGCCCAACATTTTTTAAAAATGTCAATCTATCTTTTATTTCCTTTAATATTAAAAATGATATTTCTTTTTCAGTCTCAGTAAGTTTTAAATCTTCAATAAAATTCAATAATTCTCTTATACTTAAAAGTGTAACTTCATAAATATTCTTATGATTTATATAAACATTTAAAACTCCATCATTAAGTCTTGCTCCACTACATTCCTCACAAGGAAGTTCAGTCATATATCCTTCAATCCAATCTCTTATTCCTTGACTTTGAGTTTCCATGTATCTTCTTTCTAAATTAGATATTATTCCTTCAAAATAATCATTATATCTATATATACTTCCATTATGAGAATGATATTCATTCTTTATCTTATCTTTTGAACCATAAAGAATAATATCAAGTTCTTCTTTTTTTAAATCTTTTACTTTCTTAAAAAGATCTATTCCATAATGATTTGCAGTTGCTTCAAGTCTTTTATAATATATATTTAAAGTATCCCCACTTTGAAAAGATGCAACAGCACCTTCCATTATACTTTTAGATTTATCTGGTATTAATAAATCTTCATCTATTTTTAATTTAATACCTAAACCCTTACATTCATGACATGCTCCATAAGGACTATTAAATGAAAACATTCTAGGCTCTAACTCAGTAAGTGAAAAATCACATTCAGGACAGGCATAATTCTCACTCATAAGAATCTCTTTATCATCAACTATATTTATTAAAATCTTCCCATTTGATAATTTAGATCCAGTTTCTATACTTTCAAATATTCTGCTTCTTGAATCTTCATTAACAATTATTCTATCTATTACTACCTCAATATTACTTTTCTTATTCTTATCAAGAACTATTTCTTCACTTAAATCCCTTATTTCATTATTTACTCTTACCCTAACATACCCTTCTTTTCTTAAAGTTTCAAAAAGCTCCTTGTGAGTTCCTTTTTGTCCTCTTATTATTGGAGACATTATTTCTATTTTAGTACCAATAGGATATTCAAGTACCTTATTGGTCATTTCTTCAATACTTTGACTCTTTATAGGTTTTTTATGTATTGGACAGTAAGGAATACCAATACGAGCATATAAAAGCCTTAAATAATCATATATTTCAGTTACTGTTCCAACAGTACTTCTAGGATTCTTATTAGTAGTTTTCTGATCAATACTAATACTTGGAGATAATCCTTCTATTGAATCTACATTTGGTTTTTCCATAGTACCTAAAAACTGACGTGCATAAGCACTTAAACTTTCAACATATCTTCTTTGTCCTTCAGCATAAATAGTATCAAAAGCTAAACTACTTTTTCCACTTCCACTTACACCAGTCATTACAACTAATTTATTCTTAGGTATTTCAATATCTATATTCTTTAAATTATTCTCACGAGCACCCTTAACTACTATTTTATCCATTTTATGCACCTCAAATATTTCTAGTGTATTATACATTATTATTAGTATTAAATAAAGTATTTTTTTAATACATCATAATAAAATTATATAGCATATATTTGTTCGTGTCAATCATTAAATAAAATGTAGTATTAATATACTACATTATTTTACATCAGTCCTTTTTATTAAATCAAGTGTTATTCCATTAGTGCGATTAAGGTAATATGACCTAATCTTGTTTACAAACCATATTAATGCTTCCCTAGAAAATAATTTAACATTTGATAAATAGCAGTTAGAGTAATCTTTTACCAAATATTCATGTATTTTTTCTCTATAAATTTTTTCAATATCTGATAGTTGATTTTTTAAATTCTTTTCACAATAATCATAAATTTCTTTCATATCTATTTCAGAATGAAAACAAACTAAAA
>CAZMCS010000042.1:0-9092 GCA_964565085.1 uncultured Muribaculaceae bacterium
TTTTCAATAAGTTTTATTATAAAATATACTACATCACGTTCAACAAACGGTAATTTTATGAGTCTTTTTAAATTTAAAAGTGTATTCATATTAAAAGCATCAACTTTATCATATGCATACTCAAAATCATTATCAGATAAAGTATCTAAATAATTAAATATGTCATTAAATTCATTATTATTTAATAACTTATCATTTGTCATTAAATGATAAAGTCTAATAATCTTTTTATTATCTTTATTAAGTATAAAGGTTTTTGAAGTAAATATGAAATTTATTAAAAATTTAACTTTATCCAAATAATCTTCTCTATGAATAAAATTATATTCTGTAGACAAATTAGTTATATAATTTTTTTGATTTTCATTAATATTATCAAAAGATAACTCATGAAAATAATTTAATATTTCTTCTTTATCTTTTCTTCTTAAAATAAAATTATTATTTATTAATTGAAATCCAAATGCATATGTACTAGGCGTAAACTCATTTAATTCCTCAATTTTAGTTTTAATATAATCCATATAGTTTTCTTTATTAAAATTTGAATCTTCAAAGAAGAAATTCCTAAAGGATAAATATATATATTCAGATAATTCTTCTTTCGATAATATTATATAGTTTAAGATATTTTCAAACATTTTAAAACAATCTACTTTACTAAAAAGAAATTCATCTGTTATCACATACATAGCATATTTTCTTTTTAATTCAGGTAATTTTTCTATTTTTTTATAAAAGGTTTCAAATAATTTCAAAAAACTTGCATTATTTTTACTAAAAAATGCTTCTCTAATTCTTTCTTTTTCTTCATTTAAGTCTTCAGAATTTGATTTTTCTTCATATTTAATAAAACTTTTACAATAATCCACAGATTCAATATCTATATTTTTTAAATATACAGCATTAGTAGGATTCTCATTAGCAAGATTTACTATCTTTTCCAGTTTTTTAAAATTTTCAATACTATATCTTTTAATATGTTCAAAATAAGAATTATTCTGTCCTTTAGTTTCATTATTATATTTATTAACTATAATATTATTAGTATCATTAACAAAAAGATTAAGTAAAATCAATCCTGTTTTTTGAATTTCTTTTAATTTCTTTTTACCATTTAAAAAAGTACTTACTTCTTCTACATTTCTTAAATTTAAATACTGATTACCAACTTTTTTAATAACCGAATCATTAAGATCAAAATATTTTAATAGTTTCTTTAAAAACAATTCCTTAGAACAAACCATAAAACCCTCCAATAAATAACAAATATATTATAACATAAAAATTTATTAAAATGTTATTTTAAAATGATACTATATATATTATTTACTTCATAATCCCCTTGAATTTTTAAATATAAGTAATTTGAAGTATGACCATAATAATAATTATCTTTATATTCTTCTATTAAAACTTCTACTTCTTTACCAATAAATGAATTATAGTATTCACTTTCTAATTTTTTAGAGAGTTCTAGTAGTTTTCTTACTCTATCCTTTTTAATATTCCCATTAACTTTATCTTTCATTTTAGATGCTTCAGTACCATCTCTGTCAGAGTATGGAAATACATGAATCTTACTTAATTTTAAAGTTTTACATAAATTATATGTTTCATTAAAATCTTCTTCTGTTTCACCTGGAAAACCTACTATAACGTCAGTTGTAATAGAAACGTCTGGTCTAATACTTCTTATTTTTTTTATTTTATTAATAAAGTAATTACTATCATATCTTCTATTCATTAATTTTAATATTTTGTCACTTCCACTTTGAAGTGGTATGTGAAAATGAGATACAAGTTTCTTATTACTTTTTAATGTTATTAATAACTCTTCTGTAATTTCTACTACTTCTATTGAAGAAATCCTTATTCTTTCAAGTCCATCTATATTACTAATATCATTTATTAACTTTGATAGATTATAATCTTTTAAATCTATTCCATATTGACCTGTATGAATTCCAGTTAATACTATTTCTTTATGATCATTTTTTACAAGTTCTTTTATTTCATTTATAGTGCTTATCTTATCTTTACTTCTAACACACCCTCTAACATAAGGTATAATGCAGTAACTGCAGAAATTATTACATCCATCCTGAATCTTTACAAATGCTCTTGCATGAGTATTTGAGTGATGTATTTCCATATGTTCAAAAGAAGTATCCATTTCTTTTATAATACTTAATTTACTCTTGTTTTTTATATATTCATTTAAATAATCAATTACTTTACTTTTATCCTGATTTCCAAGTATTATGTCAGCATCTATTAATAAAGATTTATCTTTTAAGTTTTGAGTATAACATCCCATTACTATAAGTATACTTTTAGGAAATTTTCTTCTTATTCCATTTATTATCTTTTTACTTTTATTATCACTATTATTAGTTACAGTACATGTATTTACTATATATATATCTGCATTTTCTTCTATTTCAGTATATCCATTCATTAAAAAAAGACTTCTTATGAAATCACTCTCATAAGAATTTACTTTGCAACCTAATGTTTTAACACAAAATGTTTTCATTATTTTAATTGCGCTCTAAAATCTTTTAATGTAGATAAGAAGTTAGTTTCTTCAACATAATTAAGATTTCTTTCTATAGTAGGTGTTTCAAGTTCAACTTTTCTAACAATAGGACCTTCAGTATTATAGTTTTCTTCTTTGTAATTAAGTTTTAAACTTGATGCATTCTTTAATAATTCTTCATAACTAATAATTGCTTTCTTCTCCTGTTCTTCTTCATATTGATTTATAAGTGACGCATTGCTTGCAATTCCAAAATCTCTATTTTTACTTATTGTTTCAAGTTCTTCAGTACTAATAATTGCGCTTTCTTCTTCATCCTTTTCATAAGATTCAATTATTTTTTCTTTATCTTCTGAAAATATCTTTTCCATACTTTCAAACTTTTCATCTAACTTTGAACTTTTTACAATGTCTTCACTTAATGGTTCGCTTCCAAAATTCAATGTTAAAAAGTTTTCTTCATCAAGAACAGGTTCCTCATTTATTTCTATTTTATTTTTACTATAGTATCTCTGCATTCTTATCAAATGAATTGTAATCACTAAAATTATTAATAAAAGTATTATTAACAATATTAAAAAGTAATCTGTTGTAAAAAACATTTTAAAGAACTCATTTATGCTTTCCATTTATACCACCTAACTTTAAATAACTTATCACTGATGCTAAATACAATATTACTGTTTCACTTCTAAGAATATTATTTCCTAATGAAGTTTTAATGAAATTTTCCTTAACTAGGAAATCTTCTTCAGCCTTAGTTAATCCACCTTCTGGGCCAAATACTAATGTTATTTTATCATGAACGGTTTTAGTATTTAATACCTCGTTTATATGTTTTACATTCTTAGTGTCAAGAGAACATAAGATATTTACACCATCTTTACTTTCTATTTTATCACAATTTATAATTTTTTCAACTACTGGAATATCAAATCTGTGAGATTGTTCTGATGCTTCCTTTACTATTTTATTCCATCTAATTAATTTTTTATCATGAATTTCCTTTTTAATCTTAAACTTGCAGTGATTAAATTCAACAACTATAAACTTATTAATTCCAAGTTCAGTTCCTTTTTGAAATATAAAACTTAACTTTTCATCACTAAGAACAGGGATGTACGCTACAACTTCATTATCATTTTTATTTTCTTCAAACTTATCTTTTATTTTAGCAGTTATTAAACCACTTTCTAAAGAACATAAATACTTTATATCTTCATATACAACAAAAATTTCATCATTCTTCTTCATTCTCATAACATTTTTAATATGATTATTATCTTCTGGATTTAAATAAATTAAATCATCTTCTTTTTTAACTCCAAAATATTGTTGCATAAAATTCTCCTTTAAGTGAGTTTATTATACATTAAAATTTTATTATATTCAAATTATTTCTTTAATTTAATTACAGTAATTCCTTCATTTAAATTATGAGTTTTAAATTCTATTACCAGTTTTTCTTTATTTAAATATTCATGAACTGCTTTCTTAAGAATGAATTCTCCTTTACCATGAATAACTATTAAATTAAAAATATGACTTTTATAACAGTCATATAAAAACTCTTTTACTTTTAATACTGCATAAAATCTATCATATCCATGAATATCTATTGTTGGATAATTTGCAATAAAAGGATCATTTATTCTTTTCATAAATACTCATTACTTCCTTTATAGATGGTATTGAAAATCTTCCACCTATTTTAGTAACAGATAAACCTCCAGTGATATTAGCTATCTTAATACATTTTTCATAATCAAATTTTTTACATAAACCATATACAAAAGCTCCATGAAATATATCACCTGCTCCAGTAGTATCAGTTGCTTTAACTTTTAAAGCCTTCATAAGTTTTACTTTATCATTTATTTTATATAAACATCCATTTTCTTCAAGAGTTATTACTATTCTTTTATCAGGATATTTTTCTTCCAATAAGTTAAATACTTTTTTTAAAGTATCTGGTTCATTATAATTTATTCTCATTTTTACAACTGTTTCAGCAAAACCTTTAGAACAAACAAGATAATCTACATAACTACATAGTTCTAATAACTCTTTTGTAATTCTCCCTGCATCTATAACTTTAATAGCATTAGGAAATTTTTCAAAAGCTCTTTTACTTGCTTCATAATGATTACCATCAATTAAAATTATATCTGGATTAAAATCATAATTAAATCTTGAAGGTTGCACTTCTTTTTTACCAATGTTAAACAAAGTTCTTGAAGCATTCTCTTGATTAATTAATATAAAACTTATTGAAGTATCTTCTTTTTCTGTTAATTCAAAGAAATCTGTATTTACTTTAATGTTTTTAAGTTCCTGCTTTAATCTTCTTCCAAATACATCATCACCTGCGACACCTTGAAAGTATGTATCTATTTTCCATTTACCAAGTAAATATGCAGCAGTAGAAGCAGGACCACCACCACATTCAATCTTTTCATCTAATCTATATTTAGTATTTTCTCTTGGATAATTTTTTACAGGCAAAGTTATATCATAACTTGCATGACCAATACATAATACTTTCATATTATCACTCTTCCTATTATATAATTATAACACGTAAAAAAAATTATATAAAGACTTATATAATTTTTAATTTAGTTCATCAATTATCTTTTCCATTTTTTTTGCATATTCTATTGATTCATCGTATACAAATTTTAAATCTGGTATGTGTCTTATATCAAGTCTATCTGCTAAAAGAGTTCTAAAGAATCCAGAGGCATTATTTATATCTTTTAATACTTTATCTCTATTATCATCTAAAGTTGTGAAGTATATCTTTGCAAAACTTAAATCATCTGTTGCTTTTACATAAGTGATTGTCACTTTCTGTAAATCTTTATCTCTTGTTTCTGTTAATAATATGTCTGATAATTCTCTTTGAATTTCTGAAGCTACTCTTTCACCTTTTAACTTCATTACTTTTTCACTTCCTTCATTTCATATGCCTGAATAACATCTTGTTCTTTAATATCATTAAAGTTACTTATTGTAATACCACAGTCAAATCCTTTTTTTACTTCCTTTGCATCTTCTTTCTCTCTTTGAAGACTTCCAATCTTACCATCATATATTACTATACCGTCTCTTATTATTCTGGCTGAAGAATTACTTTTTATTACACCACTTATAATATGTGACCCTGCGATTGAACCAACTTTTGAAAATTTGAATATCTTTCTAACTTCTGCTTCACCAAGTATTACTTCTTCATATTCAGGATCAAGCATACCCTTCATTGCGGCTTCTATTTCTTCAACTACTTTATAAATAATATTATAAAGTCTGATGTCTACATTATAAAATTCAGCTACTTCTTTAGTCTTTGTAGAAGGTATTACATTAAATCCAATGATTATTGCATTACTTGCATTAGCAAGTACTACATCGCTTTCAGTAATTGCTCCTACTCCGCTTCTAATAACACTTACTTTAACACCATCAACATTTATCTTTTCTAAAGAGTTTTTTACTGCTTCTTCAGAGCCTTTAACATCTGCCTTTAATAAAATATTTATTTCTTTTTTTCCTTCTTTTATCTGATCAAAAAGATCTTCAAGACTAACTACTTTCTTTGTAAATTTCTTTTCCTTTTCCTGAGTTTGTCTTTTCATTGCAACACTTCTTGCTTCTTTTTCATTTTCAAAAGTCATAAATTTGTCACCTGCTACTGGAACATCTGTAATTCCAGTTACTTCAACAGGTGTACTTGGAAGTGCTGAAATAATATCTTGTCCTTTATCATTTCTTAAAGTTCTGATTTTTCCAAATGTTGTTCCAACTACTATTGGATCTCCTACTCTAATAGTTCCATTTTGAACTAATAGTGTTACTACTGGTCCAATATTTTTATCAAGTCTTGCTTCAACTACTATTCCTCTACTGTATCTATTTGGATTTGCTTTTAAATTAAGCATTTCAGAAAGTGCTATTATGTTTTCAAGTAATAAGTCTATTCCTTCACCAGTTTTAGCACTTACTTTTACATAAATAGTATCTCCGCCCCATGATTCAGGCACTAAACCTAATTCATTCATTTCACTCATTAATTTGTCAATATTTCCACCAGGTTTATCTATTTTGTTAATAGCAACTATTATAGGAACTCCTGCAGCTTTTGCATGATCAACTGCTTCTTTTGTTTGAGGCATAACTCCATCATCTGCTGCAACTATAACAACTACTATATCAGTAATTGATGCTCCTCTTGCTCTCATTTCAGTAAATGCAGCATGTCCAGGTGTATCAATAAATGTTATTTTCTTACCCTTTTGTTCCACCTGATATGCTCCAATATGCTGAGTAATTCCACCAAATTCTCCACCTACTACATTAGTATTTCTTATATAATCAAGTAAAGTTGTCTTTCCATGATCAACATGTCCCATAATAGTAACAACAGCTGGTCTTAGTTCTAATTCACTCTCTGAATCAATAACTTCATATTCTTCAAAATTAGAAATATCTCTACTTTCCTCTTTTTTAAGTTCCTTTTTATATTCTAATGCAATTACAGAAGCATCATCATATGAAATAGGTTGATTAATAGAAATCATTAATCCCATTAATACAAGTTTTTTAACTAATTCTTGACCTTCTATTCCTAATGCAGTTGCTAATTCTCCAACTGTCATATTCTCTTTATATAAAACTATGTTATCTTCTAAAACATTCTTATTACTTTGAAGTTTTTCCTTGTTTTTATAAATATTTTTTTTATCATTTATAAATTCTTTTTTAGTGTCCTTTGAATCTGTTTTCTTTTTTATCTTTTGTTTCTTTTCAACTTCATTTATATCTACTCCAATAGATTCAATTATTTCAGTTGCTCTATCTTCAAGTTCAAACTTATCTTCAAGTTCTTCATCAACATATACTTCTTCATTATCTTCTTTTGGAGCTACACCAAAAATATTATCAAGCATAATTATTGCATCATCATCAAGATAATCTTCCTCTGATTCAATATCAATTCCTAATTCTTTACATTTAGAAATAATCAAATTAAAATCTTTACCTAATTCCAAAGCATAATCTTTAACAGTCATTCTAGCACCTTCTTTCTTTTTTTATAACTTACTTATTAACTCCTCATATATAGAATTATCTACTTTTGCATTTAAACTTCTTTCAAGAACATTACTTCTTTTAGCTTTATCTATAATATCCTTATCTTTTTTTAAATAGCATCCTCTTCCATTTGCTTTTAATGAGTCATCAATAAATACTTTCCCATTCTTGTCTCTTACTATTCTGAACAATTCTTTTTTTTCCAACTGTTCTCTTGTAACAACACATGTTCTTAAAACCTGTTTTTTATTCTTCATTAACATCTTCCTTTATTTCTTCTAAAGGAGTTTCTTCTTTCTTCTTTTTTTCTTCAATTGGTCTTTCATTTATTTCCTTGTTAATATCTGCGATAGACTTAACATTTATTTTAAATTTTGTAAGTTTACTTGCAAGTTTTATATTTATTCCTCTTTTACCAATAGCTAAAGAAAGATTTTCATCATCTGCGATTACTAATGCTTCTTTACTGTTTTCATCTGGAATACTTATATTTAAATTTTTAGCTGGACTTAAAGCATTTGCTATAAAAGTTTCAGGATCATCATCATATAGAATCAAATCTATTTTTTCTCCACCTAATTCTTTAATTATATTTCCAATTCTTCTTCCCTTTTCTCCAATACATGAACCAATTGGGTCAATACTTGGGTTGGTTGAAGAAACTGCTACCTTGCTTCTAATTCCAGCCTCTCTTGCAACTCCGTGCATTACAAGAATACCTTCACTAAATTCAGGAATTTCATTTTCAAATAATCTTCTAACAAAACCATAATGTTTACGAGATAAGAGTATAAATGGTCCTTTAGGTGAACTTTCAACCTTAGTTATATAAACCTTTACACTAGAACCCATTTGAAGTTTTTCATCTAAAATTAATTCAGTCTTAGGAAGAATTCCTCTTGACTTACCAAAGTCAACATAATAATTTCTATTATCCTCTAGTGCAAGGAAACCAATCATAAGTTCATTTTCTTTATCACTAAAGTATTCCATAATAATATCTCTTTCAGCTTCTCTTATTTTTTGAAGAACTACTTGCTTTGCAACAGTAATAGCAACTCTACCAAAATCCTTTGGAGTTACTTCTTCTATTATTTCATCTCCAAGTTTATAATTTTTATTTCTTTTTCTAGCTTCTTCAAGTAATATTTCAGCATGTTCATCAACTATTTCTTCTACAACTGTAGTAACCTTAAAGACTTTAATTTCTCCAGTTTCAGTATTGATATCAGTTCTAATATTAGCCTGTTCATTAAAGTTCTTTTTGTATGCTGTACTAAGTGCAGCTTGCATTGCATTTACAAGTATTTCAGCATTAAGTTTCTTTTCTTCTATTATTGCATCAAAAGCCTTTTTAAATTCTTTAGAATTCATTTTAATTCACTCCCTTACTTCCTATATCTAATACATATTCACCTAAATCTAAATTAAGTTCATCAATTATAGGATTAATTAT
>CAZMCS010000043.1:0-8680 GCA_964565085.1 uncultured Muribaculaceae bacterium
TATCATAAACAACTATAACATACATTTGTTTTTACCACCAAGCTTTGAATCCATCGTACTTTTTTTCGCCAAGCAAATGCTTAACCAGTTTGTAGCATTCCAACCGTATGAGGCGCTGATAAGACACATGTCGACCAAGGGTTTGGTGCATCACTGTAGTCTTTAGTTTTGCGTCATATTCTTGGACGAAGAGTTTTTTTCCGTCTTCTTTTAGGTAGCAGTAGTTTAGTTCTTGCAGGAAGTGGCTGGGTTTTATGATACGGTTGTTTATGAGGCTAAAGATTGTTCGATCTACGATGATGGGTTTGAAGACTTCGCTCACGTCCAAGCTGAGGGAAAAGCGTCTTTCTCCGGGTTCGTGCAAGTAGCTGATTGTTGGGTTTAATTGGGTGTTGTAGATTTCTGAGAGCGTAGTTGTGTACATTAATGAGTTGCCGAAGCTTATGAGGCAGTTCATCATGTTGCCAGGCGGCATTTTGACGCGTTTTTCCAGTTCAAAACCTTCGCGCAGGATTAGGTTGTAACTGTTGTAGTAGTGGCTCCTTATGCGTCCCTCCACGCTCATCAGTTCTGAGATTAGGTTGATGTGGTCAATTTCGGTTCGGCATTTCTTGATTTCTTCTATATAGGTATCAACGAGTTTGTCTTGTTTTTTGTAGTATTGGAGGTTTTTGAGGATGTTGTAGCTGGCTGTGTTTATAAATTCCTTGGCAATCTCCAGTCTTTGCGTTTTGTCCATGTAGTGGGCAACTTGTTTGACTATGAGGAAGCCTGAGAGCAGGTGTTCGCGTGGGTAGTAGCTACCTGAGTAGTAGCCGTAGTAGTTGAAGAAGTGAATCGCTATATGCTTCTGGGCGAGAAAGTTAAGAAGCTTCGTATTTATGTCCAGTTCGCCATAGGCGTATATAGCGTAGATGTCGTTGATGGGAACGGCTTTTTTTCCGTTCACATTTTCAAAATATACGGTGTTTTCTTCACGCCGCAGCCTGCCGCTACTTAGGATATAATAGTTTTTAGCCATAGGTTTAGCACCAACATAACTCGTAGTAGCTACATTTTTTGCAAAAACTCTTCTTCTCCACCATGGGCGGCTCAGGTAAAGCTGCGATTTTACCCATCTCTACCAAAATACCTTCAAGTTCCTTGACGTTTTCTTCCGTCAACTCCACGGACACCGTCTTTTTTAGCAGCGGATAATGCAACACGCCCCTAACATCAACCCCAATCTTGCGGAGATAATACAGATAATATAGAAGCTGGAACAGGTGCGCTTTCTCCAAACGGCGGGAACGCTTAACCTCGTGAATCTTTCCCTTGCCTAACTCCACAAAATCAATTTTAACCCTGCCAATGCTGACCTCCTTAAACTTGCGGCTATAACCCTCCTCATGTAAAAGCTTACCTAGCAAAACCAAATCTGAGTCCGCTTCAAGCATCAGATTATGCGAAAAAAACCACAACTTGCGAATACAAACAAAATAGTAATTAATCTCCGTACCAGTAAACGAAAGATTGCTCTGCACGTCTTCGCTGGGATTGAGCTGCGACAAGATGATACATGCTCTGTATGTAATGGTACTTAGTCTTTATTTATAAATTTCAATAAAAACCCTATCAAGAATAGAGTTGCTTTAATCATGCTCTAAAATTATAAATACAATAAGAAGTATACATTGAACCGCTTGACACAAAATGAAACAGATAATACTATCTACTGTCAGCGATGTATGGATGGATAATGGAGTTGAAACACTCTATTCAATTCTTCATGAAGCACAAAACAGAAGCTTCAACGCTACAATCGAAAAAAACTCATTAATCATTACAATAAACGATTTTGACGAATTCAAAAAAGCCCTGAGTATCGCATTTAGAAATAGACGATCTAATCTAATTATCACCATAATGGATAAAGAAACTGGTCAGAATAAGGAAGTAAAAAAAGATTATATATTAATTCAAGAGCAAGCAAAAATCAATGGAAAAGTTGCATTCAAAGAAGAGGTATATAACCCGAAAACTGTGGCTATCAAAATCTCAAAAATTGTTGATTTAACAACTGAAGAAGGGACATGCAATTGTGTGATCTGTGGAAAGCTTTTTTCTAGGTCAGTAAAAAAACTTCAACAAGCCGCATATCCTTTAGTCACAAAAACTAAAAGCCTTAGTGGTGTAAGAAGCTACAAAGATGAAAAAAAGTATTCTTTACAAGAATACTTCGGAGATTTTTGCTCGGCTTGTTACTTAAGAGGTATCGCTGAGTGGTCAGATGACGCTTTAATATATCGAACAGTTCCGGGTAAACAATCAACCGTTTTCCTACCCAAATCACAAAGCCTTTACGAATTAACAAAATTTAAAGAAAAATGTAGGCATCTTTTGAACAAGAATGAAAGGTATCAAAATATACGTAAAGAGATCAATAGCGACAAAATCGAAAAAACATCAGGCACATTTAACACCCTTCTGTGCTTCTATGAAAAATTTTTTATTGATTTTCAAGATTCTCCTGAAAGAACTTGGTCAATTATGGAAATTCCCTTTGGCGCAGTCAAAAACATTAAACTCAGTAACGTGACTCTCGATGATTATATTCTACAAGTTATGAAACACCTTTCAAACCAGAATATTGGCATCTATAGCATGATAATCAAAACAACCTCTTTCTTTACTAACAATCCTAAAGGCGCCCCAATTGATGTGAATTTGACTAACCAGATTAGAGAAAGATTATCAAAAGCATTCTTAGAAAACGATTTCCGCTCTTTCGCTAAAACTTTTACTCCAAAAAAGAGAGGTAACATAGGGTTCTCTAATGAAACAAGAGCAAATCTTGAGAAGTTAATATATAAGTGGAGTTTAGAGAAAATGGGATTAGACCAAGAAAATCTTAAAATGTTAAAATCTGCAGGAAGAACAATCGCGGTTGCTTCAAAAAGGCACCAAAGTCTCCTGTACAAATTAGATAAGGCAAAAGACAAAACCGATCTACTAGATGCGATACGGCAGGTTAGCCGCAGAATAGTAGGATTAAAGGCTGAAGAAAAAGAGAAATACAAAACATTCCTTTACCCTCCAGCTTTGGAAGACTTGGTGATGCTATTAGAAAAGCATGAGTCAAATAGAAAGTTTATTGAAGATTTGAGAAATACACTAGTAATTTTTTCCTGTGTCGAATTATCGCGATTAGACTATCTTGGAGAGAAATGAGGGAGGTGAAAAGATGACTGAGTTAAAGGGATTAAATGTTGTTTGGCTTTCAAAAACAGATTTAACAAACTTGAATGCTGGCGAAGGCGAAAGTAACTTTGTTGACGTGAAGAAATTCAAGAAAGATGACGTTGAATATCCATATGTAAGCGGACAAGCGATGCGATTTTACTTGAGAGAAGCAATTAGACGTAGCCTCTCCGGGGTTGAGTACATGTGTGTTCCCGATGATAAAGGCGAAACATGTGGGGATATTGGAAAGTGTATTATGTGTGACCTTTTTGGATTCATGAAAACTGAAAAAGGACGAGGAGCTACAATGAGGGTTTCCCCAGTAAAAGTATCACCAGCGATTGGATTACTGCCATTTGACCAAAATGCAAACGTGGACTTCCTGACTAGGCGACATAGAGTCTCAGATGGAGAAAAAATGGAAGGCGACATTGTCAACGTTGAAATGGGCACAAACATCTACAAAGCAGGAATTTCAATAGACATGATTCGAGTAGGCAGTGAGGAAAAGATAAATGAAAAAGAGAAAACGATCTCACTAGAGAACCAGATAAAGCCTCTTGAAATAGGCAATAGGACAAAGAAGGTACTTGAGGCGTTGCGATACTTAACTGACTACTCAAAACAAGCACGTCTTTTAACCGATTTCTCCCCCGACATTATAGCAATATCAATGCAAACGAAATATTCGCATAGACTTCAGAAACTTTTTGACCTTGATGTTGGAAGAAACCTAAATCTTAACCGATTAAACGAAATACTATCCGATGTGTCACAGTATAGCGACAAAATACTCTTTGGAATGATTTCAGGAGTAGTAAACAATGAGGCTGAGGTAAGGAAGATGATCGAAGCAAAGGGGCTCAAAGTTCAAATTCCAAGTGAAGTAATTGAAGAAGTATTGACTCTGGTGAAATAATGCTGGGATTTGAGTTCCAGCTCAATACACTCTATTTTACCACATTTCGCAAACCGACTTCCACAAGTCTAATACTAAGCTATACCGTTCCACCATATACAACGCTCAGAGGACTATTATCAAATGCATTAGGCAAAAAAAGAGATGATTATTCCGTACAAGATTGGGTAAAAATTGGCATAAGTCCACCCGAGAGTTTGAACCGTTCAAAAGAGATGGCAAAGATCCTTAAACTTAAAGGCACTGGCAAAACTCATAACAAAGTTTTTCCTTCGTCACCAGTCTTCAAGGAGTTATTAGTTACACCAATTTATAGAGTATTCTTAGCCGGAATTGAAGATAAAATAAAGCTGATTTACGAGTCTTTGCAAAATCCGCAAAGACCCCTTTACATGGGAGAATCAGACGATTTAGTTGACATAGAAGTTTCAGAGTTGATAGAAATCCATGAAACTAAATCCAACCATATTACTGGATTAATAGGTGGTATTCACGAAAAATGTGTGATTGAAAACTTGCCCTATAAATTCATTCAAAAAGGCAACGTTTTTTCAATCGAATACAAGACTGTTTCTATACCTTACACACCAACCATTAACCTTAAGGAAGAAATCAATTGCTGGAAGTTCAGTAACGACAACGTTTGGTTAACCTAAGGTAAAGAACAGCATCAGCCTTGTGGGTAATAATCAAGTAAGTGAAATTAAATGAAACCATACTCTAAATTGCAATGCACATGTAGCAGCTGCGGACAACTTGTGAATGCCTACATGAAGGAGTGCCCAAACTGCCATGAAGAACTAAACTGGGACAAAATAAAGAAGTTTTTTCAAACATACGAGGGCCACATATTAGACGCCCTCAAAATTCTATATAAGTACATTGAAATTAATGAAGATGTAATTGACCAGTTCTGTGAACGCTGGGATCTTAATAAAGAAGCTTTTATGAAAAGTCTTTTTGTAACAGTTTTTCTTCACGATATCGCAAAATTAACTAGTGAATTTCAAAAAAATATTGCGATGGGCAAGTCTTCTTCAAGGTATCCTCATGCCTATTATGCCATTTCAATCCTGAACAGCATCGAACTCCCGAACCTACTTAACGTACCCTTAGAAAAGGCAGCAATACTTGGTCACCATAGACAATTATATAGCGGAATATATGACAACTACACCGTGTTCGGTGTACCAACATTTCTTAAAGAAGAACTAGATTATGCCATTAAAACAGCAAAAAAAGTGCACTCCGAACTTCTTTTTGAAACATGGTTTCAGTTTGATGGACTAAAAATGAAGATTATTGAATCAATGAGACCAAATAAGATCGAACTTAGAAAATTTAGGAACAACATTATTTTCGAAACATCTAATTTTGAAGATAAAGAAAAAATAAAATCAGTTTTTAGCTATCTTCTCTCAATACTGAAAATATGTGACGATTATTCAAGCGCTGACTTCTCGGAATTTATAAGTCAATATAAAGGGACTAAAAACCAATTTGATTCTACAATCGAAAAACCGGAAAAGTACGTGCTCAGACCCTGTACAGAAATAGTGTATGAGCGAATTCTAAAGAATAATAAACCATATTTCTATCAGGTAGATCAACCAGGTAGACTCTGTGGAGATATCCCATTCTTTGGTTTACTTTTTGCTCCATGTGGAAGAGGAAAAACTGAAACATCTCTTATCTGGGCTCTAAAAGCATTGAAGAAATATAAAAGAAACAAAATCGTTTTCGCTATGCCTACCCAAATTACTAGCAATGCAATGTGGGAAAGATTTTGTGAAATATTTGGTAATGGAGAATCGCAGCAGGAACGAATTGAAACAGGAAAAAAACAGGTGGGTCTATTTCATGGTAAGAGCTTTATCGTTTTAAAAGCAAGTGAGTTAGGGGAAGAAAATGAAGAAGCCTTGGACTTTGAGGTACAGGAAGAGGTCAAAGGAGAAAACTTCAAAGGTAACGTATTTTTCAAACCGATTAATGTTACAACCATTGATCACGTAGTTAATTCCTTCATTCATGGATTTCCACAGGCAGATTTCGCATTTGGAAACCTGCAAAACGCCGTCATAGTCTTTGATGAAGTCCATTACTATGAACAACAGACTTTAGAGCATCTCATGACGCTCTTAGAATTACTAAAAAAGATGCGAATCCCCACACTTCTCATGAGCGGTACGTTGCCCGAATTCTTTATCAAAAAAGTAAAAGAAGTAAATAAAGAATTTCAAAAGGTATATTCGGACGAAGAAGGACTTCTTTTTGAACCTTTCAAACTTAAGCCTATTTTAAAACCGATATTGCTTCATAACAAGGTTAATGAAAAAGTAGTCGACGAAATCATCGAAAATTATCATAGCAAATTGGTCCAGTTTGTGATTCTAAACACTATAGAAAGAAGTAAAGTACTATACGATACATTAAAGAATCGTTTACCTGATAAGAATAAAAATATTATTCTACATAATTCTCAGTTTACCTATAAAGATAGAGCCGAGAAAGAAAAGAATCTACTGAAAGAACTACAAGAGAAGAAAACTCGACCGTTTATTCTTGTAGCCACACAAGTTATCGAGATTAGCTTAGATATTTCATGCGATGTCATGTATACCGAATTAGCGCCAGCAGATGCTATTGGACAAAGAGGCGGCAGACTCAACAGAAAAGGTCGAACATGGAAATCTGAAGGTTTTGAATACAATATGAAGATTTTCATGCCTGAAGAACTCTTTGAAGAAAACCCTAAAGATAAGCCATACTCAGTAAAGCTTCTCGAAAAGACACATGAAGCAATAAAAGATGGCCCTTATTCGTATTACGAGCTTAAGCAACTTTGCGATTTAGTCTATTCTGAATATGAGCTGCAAAATCGTCCTGATTTGAAAATACTTCTACAGGAGTGTTCTCTATTTGGGTATTCACCCTTTGATATTAACTTTGGCAACGAGGATAAAAACAGGCTATTTGAGTTCCGACAAGAAAAAGAGAAAAAGCTGGACGTAATACCCTGGCAATATTACAAAGGAGATGAAGGCAACTTAACTGTGGAGAACCAAGCTCAAGTTCCCTTCTGGTGGTACACGCAGGATGAAAGCCAATTCGATGGGTCAGCGCGATTTATTAGGCATCTAAAAAATGGAAAGACCCCCTATTGGGTAACAACAGTAAACTACTCTCAAGAGAAAGGATTTGACTTAAAGGCACCTCTTATTACTCCACCAGTGGACAACCTCATATAATTGTTTTAATGTCAAGCAATTCCTTATTTGTTCTTAAATCCATTCGTTTCACTGTTTCATTATGTTCATAAAACCAAAGCCCATACTATTGAGTTCCCCAAATCCAGAATTTATACCAAATTCGAGAAGTCGCATTTGTCCCTCACTTAAAGCGTTAAATTGAAATCTCCATAAAGAGCCGAAAATTTTGGATTCTTTTCCATCAATTACCAAGTGAGTGCAGACCTGCTTTTGGAACTCGAATTGTTCGAAGATTGGGAATGGTTCTAGTTTGGTGTTGTGGTATTGGTTGTATTTTTTGAGTAGGTTGTCTTCTATTTGCTTGACGAATGCTTCAAGCGGGTACTGCTTGCGCCAGTAAACGTACTCGTAGTCCTCAGGCGGTACAATGCCGTAGTGTGCATAGTTGGCTTTTGGGATTCTGACCACAATCGGCGTTCCTGCCACCAAAACACACGAGCTATTCACTTGCGGCTCTAAAACCAAGACGCTTTCAACTGAAAAAGACATCTCACCAATATTAACCCGTTCCTTGCTACGTTGAATTGAATTCAGCCCCTTAACAAAGACTCCGATTAAACCCACGTCAGGAGACGAAATCAAGAAACGACGCATATCTCCCTGATGCATGTCTACGCTGGGGAAAATGTTGGAGAAACAGAAAAACTTGTAGCCCCTACGGTCATGTAAATCTGCATATTTTGACCCGGCCAAGAGACTATATAGGAAGCCCTGTAGCTTGTGATGATACATCAAATCATAAACGCAGTTAGACATGGCCTTAAGCTCAACGAGCACCCGCATAAAGTAGAATCACTATGGTATAGACTTTTAAGAATTACGTAAAAAAGAGAAAAATCACGTATGCTTTCTAGGTTCTGATGATGTAGCATAACAAATCCTTCATGATCTTGGTTCTTATGACTCCTACCAAAAAAGGGAGGTGGCGGTTTATTGTTTTTTGACTTTGTTTTTCCAGTAGACAAGTATTGCGGCGCTTATGGATCCGACGAACGCAACTGTGGGAGCTTTGATTTCTGTTGGGATTGGTAGTGGTGCTATGAGGGTTGTTGTGGTGCCTGTTGCTGTGCCTGCTAAGACGATTAGGGCTTCTTTATTCTCAGATACCTCTATTGAATTAACCAAACCATTTCACCTCCAAAAAGAATTCACGGGAAAAGCCCTTTGTAAAAAAAGGCCACTATGAAAAAAAGCTACAAGCTACACGTTTAGATACGAAGCTTTCAAACAGGGATAGATGCTCTTTTGTTGCTGTCTCCAAATTTATGCT
>CAZMCS010000044.1:0-8550 GCA_964565085.1 uncultured Muribaculaceae bacterium
CATTATAATTATTACTAATCATAGGGGGTAGCAAGTTCCTCATATTTGGTAGCGACGGTGAGAATCGAACTCACGACCTCACGGGTATGAACCGTGCGCTCTAACCATCTGAGCTACATCGCCATTAAAAATTACAAAAGTATTTTATCAAAATTAACTCTATTTGACAAGTTATTTTAATATAATTGAATATAAATAATTAATTTAGTATAATTTTTAAGAGGGCAAATATGAAAAAAAGAATACTTATTGCTTATGCTTCATTTGGATCAGGCCACAAAACAATAGCGGAATATATTGAAACATATTTTAAAAACCATAGGAAAAACTATGAAATAATGAATGTTGATTTAGTTGATTATTCTTCTTTATTGGGAAAAATTGGATTAAAATTATTTAATTTGAACTTAAAATATAGAAGTCAAATTTTATATACTATTTTTTATTACATATTTAATAATAAACTTACTACATTACCTTATAAGAAAACTGCCTTAAATCTTTATAAAGATAAAAGATTAGTTAGAAAAATAATAGAATTCAATCCAGATTTAACAATTTCTACTCATTTTTTTGCAAGTATTTTAATGGGTTGTTACAATGAAAAGGGATTGACTAATTCGAAAATAATAACAGTAATAACTGATTATACTGCAGGTGAAATATGTACAAAGAACAATAAAAGTGAAGAAGCAATTATAGTAGGTAATGAAATAGTTAGAAATCACTTAATTAATAAAGGTGTGGATTCTAAAAAAATAAAAGCTTATGGGCTTCCTATTTCTGTTGATTTTAAAAGAAATATAAATGATAAAACTGAAGTAATAAGAAAATATAACTTAAATCCTAATAAACCAATAATCTTAATGTTTGGTGGAGGAAGTATGGGTTCAATGTCATATTGGAATTACTTTAAGCAATTAGTTAAACATAAAATAGAAGCTCAAATTATATTTGTTGCAGGAAAGAATATTAAACTTAAAAGTAAATGTGCAAGTTATGTTTATAACAAAAAAATTAGAAATGTGAAAGTTTTAGGTTTTACAAAAGATGTACTTAATTTAATGAATATCAGTAGTTTCGTAATAACTAAACCTGGGGCTGCTGCTATCACAGAATGTATCGAAATGAAAAGACCTGTTCTTTTAATACCAGGATATGGAGGACAAGAGATAAGCAATGCAAGATTTATGATGAAAAAAGGATTTGCAACAAAAGTATATACTGCATATGGTTTAGTAAGAAAAGTTAAAAGACTTCTTAAACATCCCTATATACTTGTTAAAATTAAGAGAAAGTTAGAAAAAGTTGAAAAAAATGAATCAGTAAAGAAGATATATAAATTAGCTCAAAAGATATTAAATAAAAAGACTTCATAAGTCTTTTATTCTGCATAATTTGTAAAATATCTTTGAACTAATACAATTGGTGTCCCTTTATCTCCACTTCCAGAAGTTAAATCACATAACGAACCAATTAAATCAACATATCTTCTAGGAGTTGTTCCAAGTGATTCATTTTTATTCTTTAAATCAGCATCTTTTCTTCTAATTTCACTTTTAACTGCTTCATTTAATGCTTCACCTTTTAAATCACTTAATTTATTGTCAGCTAAATATTTTAATTTTAATTCATTAGGACTTCCCTCCAATCCTTTGGTATAACCGGGGCTTACCACAGGATCAGCAAGTTCCCATATCTTTCCTACTGGATCTTTAAATGCTCCATCACCATAAACCATAACTTCTATTGTTTTGCCAGTTTTATTATAGAATTCTTTTTGTACTTCTTCTACTAACTCTTGAGAATTTCTAGGAAATAGTTTTACTTTTTCTTCAGTTGATTTATTTGAACCTAATAATCCATACTTTTCATTATAACCACTACCATTTACACTACTTGACACTATGTTGTCAAGACCATAAACTACTTTACAGCCATTATTTTTTAGTATTGTTTTTGATTCTTCTCTTGTATGAATATCACAACACAATACCTTGTCAACATATTTTAAAATAGTCTCAACTCTATTTGAAAAGATAAATTCTACTTCACAGTTTTCACTTTCAACCACTTCTTTATAAAGATCCACATAATTTACTCCAGTAAATATATGCAGTTCATTACCAAAAAACTTTCTATATCTTTCTTCTGTTAAAACATCATCATACGGATTTATGTTATATTCATCTAATAATTTTCTATCAAATAAATGATTTCCGACTTCATCTGCTGGATAACTTAAAAGAATTGTCAATTTATCCATTGCTCTAGCAAATGCTTTAAGTAGTATTGAAAATCTATTTCTACTTATAATTGGAAAAGTAATCCCAATATGATTTGAATTGAATTTATTTTTTATATCTAATGCAATTTCATCTACAGTTACATAATTACCAGAACTGATACCAACTACTGCTTCTGTAATTGCGACTATATCTTTATCTTCAAGTGAAAAGTTTTCACTTTTACTAGCTTTTAATACAGAAGATATTGTAATCTCCTTTAAATCATCTCCCTCTTTTATGATTGGTGTCCTAATACCCCTTACTACTGTTCCTACATCTCTCATATAATTCTCCTTACTTTTTTATTATAACATATTGAATTTATAATTATAAGTGTTACAATTAAATTATAAAAGATATATTGTATTAGGAGGTAAAATGCAGTGTAATGGTGAATTAAAAATAATAGTGTTGGAAAACATGAAAGAATTTGGAGAAAAAGTAGAAAAACATATTCAGGAATTAAGAAAGGATTCTACTCCACTTATCGTTCCTGTAATAACACCAAGATTTAGTAATGGTGAAGGAAAAGCAGTTATTGAAGAATCAGTTAGAGGAAAAGATATATTTATTTTATCAGATATATATAATTGTGAATTGACATATAAAATGAATGGATTTTTAAATCATTGTAGTCCCGATGATCACTTTAGAGATGTAATTCGTGTTGTATGTGCTGCTAAAGGTCATACTAAAAGAACTAATGTTGTAATGCCTTTTCTTTATGAATCTAGACAACATAGAAGAAAATCAAGAGAATCTTTAGATTGTGCTTCAAGTATGCAGGAACTACATAATTATTTTGGTGTAGATACAATTATAACCTTTGATGTTCATGATCCAGAAATATGTAATGCACTCCCTTTAAGTCCTTTTGAAAATATATATCCTACAGGTGCAATATTAAGAGATTTTGTTGAAAAAGAAAAAAATCTGAATTTAAATAATTTAATAATCATAAGTCCTGATGAAGGTGCTGCCGAAAGAGCAAGTTTTTATGCAAATGTATTTCAAACGGATTTAGGATTATTTACAAAATCAAGAGATTATACAAAAGTTACAGATGGAAGGAATAAAATTGTTTATCATCGTTATTCTGGACCTGATTTAACGGGCAAAGACATTATAGTAGTGGATGATATGATTGCATCAGGAGAATCAATGTTAGATGTAGCAAGACAATTAAAAGAAAGAAATGCAAGAAATATTTATTTAATAGCAACTTTTGTATTATTTACAACTGGTATTGATAACTTTAAAGCAGCTCACAAAGAAAAAGCGTTTACCAAGGTTTATACAACTAATTTAACATATTTACCAAAAAAATATAAAAAAGAAAAATGGATAGAAGTTGTTGACTGTTCTTTATTACTTGCTAGGATAATAAATTCCATAAATAGAAATGAAGCTATATCTGAATTATTAGATGACAAAAAGGACATAGCTGAATATATTCAAAAAGAAAAAGAATTAGATAAAAAGAAAGTATCAGTTTGATACTTTTTATTGTAATTTAAATAAAAATATTCTATAATTTATACTAGGAGATGGTCTAATGAGAAAAGTATTTGCAATAGTAATAGGAATTGTACTACTGTTAACTGTAGTTTTAATTTTAGTTCCATATATAATAAATAAAAATGAAGAAGAAGTTACAGAAATAACATGTGAATTTAATTATGATGAAATTACTAACAAACTATCTTCTTGTTTAAATGATGCTAAAGGAAAAGACTTCTCAATAATTATTAATAACGTTATTTTATCTGATATATCAAAAAAATTTAAGATAACTTATGACAGAAAAAATACTACTTTACAGTTATACATTGATAATAATAACGTTTTTTCAGAAGAAAATATAAATGATATTAAAAGAATTCAAGATATTACAATATTCAATAATGAAATGTTTATACTTGCTTACTATACTAAAAATGATACTATATATGATACAGGAAATATAGTTGGATTTAGTGATTGTTGCAATACAAATTTTGAATTAAAAGATGATGATTCATATCTAGTTATATCAGATATCTTATCAGATGTTGAAAAAGGAAAAATAAAATTTACAAAATACAATTATATAAATATTGACGAAGTTTTAAAAGAAGATTATGAAACATCTTATTTAGGTGAGAGTTTATTTAGTAATTATGTTTTAATTCAAACTGAAACTATAAAGAAATAACATATAATTATATGTTATTTTTTTTTAATATTCTTTTTGTTTTTTTATCTTTTAATTTCGACAAATCTTCTAGTTGAGCTCTACAATAACCACGATAATATTCTTTTAATCCCAAAAGAAAATCATCTGTTTCGTAATAACCATCAATTTTATGAAAATCCCAATAAACATTCAATTTATTTTTTTCTTCTTCAAATATTTTATAAACTTCTTTTTTATCAATTGAATCTCTTAAAATTGTAAAACCAAAACAATCACCACTTTGAAATGGTTCATAAGCATAATCAATAAAATGTTCTTCAATATCATCTATATTAATATGATGTAATATCTTAATATTTAATTTGTTTTCTAATTCTTTTAAGCGTTGATATACATTTGAAACTAGTAATCTTGATATTTCTTTAATTTGCCCGCTTTCTTCATAACTTCTACTTTTTACTATATCAAATACAAACATTTGATATAATCCTCTCTTTTGAGCTTTAAGAAATAAATCATAATATTCTGTATACATTCTTATCTCCTGTTAATAAAATTATTATATCATATTATAAAAAAAGAACCACTATAAAAGCAGTCCAATAAATTCTTTGTGGTGCGAGAGAAGAGACTTGAACTCTCATGATATCACTATCGCTGGATTTTGAGTCCAGTGCGTCTACCATTCCGCCACTCTCGCATTTAAGAAGTTATATTTCTTCTTGGTAATTAGATTTATATAATTCTTTTTCTTCAGATTCTTCATTTTTAAATTCTTCAAGTTTTGGAAGATCTTCCTTAGTTGCTAAACCAAAATAATCTAAGAATTCATTAGTAGTCTTGTATAAATTTGGTCTTCCTATTGTATTTGCCTTACCTGCTTCTTTTATTAAACCTCTTGCCATAAGTTTTCTAACAATTTGAGAACTATTTACTCCTCTAATCTCATCAATCTTTAATCTTGTAATTGGTTCATTATACACTATTATTGCTAAAGTTTCAAGTGCTGCATCACTTAATGAAAAAGTTCTAGTATCCAACAATAACTTTTCATAATATTCTTTATGTTCACTTTTAGTAGTTAACTTAAATTTATTTCCAAGAAAAGAAATTCTAATTCCCCTTTCATTGCTTTCATATTCTTCTTTTAAATTAGTCAAAACTTCTTTTACTTCTTCTTCACTAATATTAAGAATATTAATAAGATTATCTAAAGATATACCTTCATCTCCAACTACAAATAAAATACCTTCTACTATACCTTTTAAATTCATTATTCTACTCTTTCTATGTAAATTTCATCAAAATTATTTTCTTGCTTTAATACAATTTCATTTCTTTTACTCATTTCCAATATTGATAAAAATGTGATAACAACATATGGTTTAGTCAATTCTTCAAATAGACTTGCAAAAGAAATTCTTTTATTTGTTTTTAAAACACTTCTTATTTTAACAATTCTTTCTTGAAGTGACAACTCTTTTTTAGTTATTCTAGTACTTAAAGGTTTTATATATTTTTGCTTATCAAGTATTTTTTTAAATGCTTCAAGTAAATCAAAAACAGTTACATCACCTTCATTAATTATTTTTTTATCAGTGAATTCTTCAATAGATTCAGGTATCTTAGTATAATAATTTTTTCTATTCTCTTCTAGTTCTTTAAACTTAATGGAGTTATCCTTATATTTTTTATACTCAAGTAATCTTCTCTTTAATTCTTCTTCTGGATTTTCTTCATAATTACTTTCTTCATTTATTTCTTTTTTAGGAAGTAGAAATCTACTTTTCATTTCAATTAATTCAGCTGCCATTACCAAGTATTCACTAGCGATATCCAAATTCAAATCTTTCATTTCTTTAATAAAATTTAAATATTGTTCTGTTATATCAACTAATTTAATTTCATAAATATCTATTTTAGACTGTTTTATTAAATGTAAAAGTAAATCTAAAGGTCCTTCAAACTCATTTATTAAAAATTTATGCATTTAATTACATTCCCATTCAAATTCAGAATCATTTGCATTTGTATAATCTACAGTTGATTTTAAAGTACCTTTTAAAAATAAAGGTTCAAATTCACTTTCAGAATCATATTCATCAAAATCAATTGTATAAGATAATTTTAAATCTTCTTTAACAACATTTGTTGCATTTGCAGCTAAAATTAAATTATATTCCTCATTTAAGTTTTCTTTATATTCTAGTAATTTTTCACTTTCCACTTCATTATCATATAAAATGCTTTGATCAATATCATATCTAATTAATTCATCAAGTTTAAAATAATATTTAACTTCAAAATCTAAATTCACATCTTCATCAGTTGTACTCAATACACAAGTTAAAATAGATTCTTGTGTTGTTGATAAAACTTCACTATTAATTATAAATGCCTTGGCATAATTTGAGTTTATGAATATATCTTCTGCAATCTTTAAATCATAACTTTCAACCATACTTTTTTCTATCTTATCAAATTCATTAAATTTAATTCTATATATTAAATCTTCTGAGTTATTATAAAGTTCAATATAAATATTTAAATTCTGAATATCAGTTATTTTTTTACTTGCAATATAATTAAAATTAATAGTATTATTAGATTTTTTAGTAAAATTATAAAATTTAATATTTGATACTGTCATATAACTCTCTTTGCCTATTTGAATAAGTCCATTATGTAAGTTAGAACTTTTCTCTTTTATTTGAAAAATGCCATTATTAGGTAAATCTATTTTTTTTAAATAAGAGTCAATTACAGGTAAAAATAAAACAAAAAGTCCTATTATTAAAAATACAATAATAAGTACTCCATTCCCATCTTTTGATGCTTGAGGTTCATTATTTGTGGGTTTTACATTTAAATCTATTGTTTCAATTTTATTAATTGAATTTTGATTAACACTGTCATTTTGTAAATTATTTTTATCTTCCGGATTCATTTATTAGCCACCTCTTTTTAATACTCTACTTTAAAAAGTATATCAAAAAAAAAGAAAAAAGTATATATTTTCTTAGTTTTTAGGTTTAAAAATAATGGCAACTAAAAAAGCGAATAAAATAGTAAAAGTAAGCCCTCCAGAAACTCCTGCCATAATATTCTTTATTAATTCTGTGAATCCTCCATTTAAAAATCCTTCATATGCTGCATCGACTAAAAGATAACCAAAGTTAGTTATAGGTACAACTGCTCCTGCTCCCGCCCAGTTAATAAATTTTTGATAAATACCAAAACCTGCAAGTATACTTCCTAAAACTGCAAGAAAAGTATTTACATGACCTGGAGTAAATTTAGTATTTTCCAAAATTAATTGACCAAATAAGCATGTTAACCCACAAAATAAAAATGCTGTTAAAAATATCATTCTAATACCTCCAAACTAATTGCATGTGCAATTCCAGGCATTCCCTTATTTAAATTTACACTTAACACTGAGTGAAGTGAACCTGTTCCAATAACTAATATTCTTTTATATTTTTTATTTTCTAATATCTTATTGAAAAGAATGAGAGGAACACAAATTGGTCCGCTTCCACCTGAAAAACCATTTCCACTTTTATTATCATATAACATAACTCCTGCATCCATTACTTTACTTAATTTTAATTCATGCTTTCTAATTAAATATTCTTTCATTACATTTAAACCGTATACTCCTAGATCTCCCGTAAGAATTAAATCATAGTAATTTGGATTTCTTTGAAGAGAATTTAAGTGTTCTTTTATGACTTCACCTGCTGCAGGAGCCATTGCAGACCCCATATCATTTGGATCTTTATGATTTAAATCAATTACCTTTCCGATAGTAGCAGATTCTATTTTTATTCTTCCTACATTTTTACTTAAATATGCACTTGTAGCTCCTGTAGCAGAAAAACTATTAACTTTCTTTTTTATAGCGCCATATTCTATAGGAAATCTGAACTGTTTTTCATTTACTAAGTTATGTGAACTTGCTACAACTATAGAATTATTTATAAATTTCTTATCTATCAAGCAAGAAGCAATTATTAAACCTTCTACAAAACTTGCACATGCACTAAATACTCCTAAAAAAGGAATATTATATTCACTTGCATT
>CAZMCS010000045.1:0-8126 GCA_964565085.1 uncultured Muribaculaceae bacterium
AATATAATAAAGAATTAAATGGTGAATTGGTTAAATAATAATTTTTGTTTGTTTAATGTACTTTTTCATTGTATAATGTTAATGGTGAATAGATATGGACTTATTGAAAAGATACAATATAGATTTTAAAAACAGCAAATTAATTGAAGAAGCACTTACTCATACTTCGTATGCTAATGAGAATAGAACCATATCATATGAACGTTTGGAATATTTAGGAGATGCAGTTTTAGAACTTGTAACAAGTGAATATATATATAAGAATACTCCTTTACAAGAAGGGGATATGAGTAAGATAAGAAGTCTTTATGTATGTGAAAATGCATTATATGAGTACGCTAAGAAGATAAATCTTGGTAGATATATAAAACTTGGTAATGGAATTAAAAAAGCAAATAAGACTGTAGTAGCAGATGTATTTGAAGCAGTAGTTGGTGTAATATATTTGGAATTTGGAATAAATCAGGTAAAATCTTTATTTAATAAATTAATTTTACCTTACATAAATAGAGATGTTGACTTTTTAAGTGACTATAAAAGTCTTCTTCAAGAACAGGTTCAAACTGAAAAAAAATCAATTGAATATAAAGTAATAAATGAAAGTGGACCATCACATAATAAGAGTTTCAAAGTTGCAGTAATAATTGATGGAATAACTTATGGTATTGGAATAGGAAAAAGTAAAAAAGAAGCAGAACAGAATGCTGCAAAAGATGCATTTTCAAAGCAAGCAAAATAGAGGTAGTTTTTTATGTATATAAAAGAAATAAATATAAATGGATTTAAAAGTTTTGCAGATAGAGTAAATTTAACACTTACTCCTTCTTTTACTGGTATAGTAGGACCTAATGGAAGTGGTAAAAGTAATGTAGTGGATGCTATTAAATGGGTTTTAGGAGAACAGTCAGTTAAATCTCTTAGAGGTTCATTAAATATGACTGATGTTATCTTTAATGGTTCAAAAAGTAGAAATGGTCTTACTCATGCATCTGTTACAATTATATTTGATAATACTGATAAAACTCTTCCAATAGATTTTACAGAAGTGTCTGTAAAAAGAGTGGTTTTTAGAACTGGAGAAAATGAATATTATTTGAATAATGATAAATGCAGACTTAAAGATATTTCAAATTTATTTGTAGATTCTTTTTCATCTAAAGAATCATTTAATATAATACCCCAAGGTAAAATAGATGAAATTTTATCTGAAAGAGCTGAAGATAGAAGATCGATTTTTGAAGAAGCTGCAGGAGTTTTAAAATATAAAAAAAGAAAAGAAGAGAGTTTAAGAAAACTTTCAAATACCCATGAGAATATAGACAGAATAGATATGATTATTCATGAACTTGAAGAACAACTTTCTCCTTTAAGAGAAGCTTCTGTAAAGGCAAAAAAGTACAAGGAAAGTAAAGAAAGTCTTGAAATGATTGAAGTTGCTTTAATAACAAAGGATATTGCAAGCAATAGTCAATTAATTGCTAATTTAAAGGAAGAGAAGGATAGACTTGAAAAAGAAATTGAATCTGACAGTACAAGTTATAATAAAGATAGTGTTACTTTAGAAAAGAATAAATTGGAATTATTAAAGATAGAAGAAGAAATATCTGAATGTCAAAAAAGGCTTATTATCATTAATGATGAACTTGGAGAATTATCTTCAAAGAAAGCATTAATTGAAGAAAGAAGCAAATATGATAAAAATGCTGAAAGTATTCAAAGTAACTTAATAGGATTAAAAAATCAGGAATTAAAGTTTAAAAATGAATTAAGTGGTATTGAAATAGATATTAAGAATTTAACTAATCAGGAAAAAGAAATAAGTGAAAAGTTAAAGATTATTTCTGAAGAATTAAGTGAATTATCTAAAAAAAGAAATTTCTTTTCAAATGATTATAACTTAAAGAAAAGAGAAGAGTTAGAAACTAAAAATAAAATAGAACTTTTAGAAAACAGTATAATGAATATGGAGAAAATTCCTTATAGTGTAAGGACAGTTCTAAATAATCCAACTTTAAGAGGAATTGACAATATAATTGGAAATATAGTTGAAACTGAACAAAGTTATTCATTAATGCTAGAAGTTGCTCTTGGAGCAGCATCAAACTTTGTAATTGCTGAAGATGAAAAATCTGTAAAAGAGGCAATAAACTATTTAAAGAGTAATAATAAGGGAAGAGTTACTTTTTTTCCATTAAGTGTTATTAAACCTAAAAGTATAGAACCAGAAACATTAAAAATTGCTAAAAGTTGTAAAGGTTATATTGGTCTTGCATCTGAATTAGTATCATATGATAGAAAATATTATAATATAGTAATGAATCAACTTGGCAATATAATAGTTGCAGTTGACTTGGAATCTGCTCAAATAATTAGTAAGGAAGTTAATTATCGATATAGAGTAGTTTCACTTAATGGAGAATTACTTCATGTTGGTGGTTCTGTAACAGGAGGAAGTATAAAGGAAGTTTACTCCTCTATGGGTGACAAGTTTGAACTTGTTAAGTTAAAAACATCATTAAATCATATTGATAGTAAAATAGAGGAATATGACAGCAAGATAAAGGAAATTGACTATAATATCAATGTAATAAAGGAAAGTATTTATAAAAAGAATATTGAATTGTTAAATACAAGAGAAAATATTCAAATAAGAAATGAAGCTTATAATAATTTAAAAAATAAATATGAATTAGTAGAAGCAGAAATTAAGTCATTAAGTACTGATAGTAAAGAAAAGATAAATAAAGAAATCAAGGATATAATGGATGAATACTATAAACTTGATAAGGAAAGAATAGAAATTAATAAAAATATTGATAACTTTATTTATAAGCGTAAAGAATTAAAAGATACTACAATAGATATGGAAAATTCATTGAAGAAATTAGATAGTAAAAATGATTTACTTAAAAACAGGTTTAATGAAAATGAACTGGAAAGTGTAAAATTAAATATAATTTTAGATAATTTACTTTCTAGATTGAATGAAGAATATAATTTAACCTATGAAGGAGCCAGTGAAAAATATAATTTAGAAATAGAGGAAAGTGAAGCTAGAGAAAAAGTAAATGAATTAAGGAAACTTATTAAAACCTTGGGTGAAGTAAGTATTGGAAGTATTGATGAGTTTGAAAGAATTAATAAGAGATATGAGTTTCTAAGTAATCAAAAAGCAGATTTAATTAATAGTGAAAATAATCTATTGGAAATAATAAATTCTATGGATGAAGTAATGAAAGATAAGTTTGAAAAGACTTTCCACTTAATTAATAAAGAATTTAATAAAGTATTTCATGATTTATTTAATGGAGGGGAAGCACACTTAAAATTAACTGATCCAACAAATATTTTAGAAACAGGAATAGAAATAGTTGCAATTCCAAGTGGAAAGACTTTAAAGCCAATTTCTCTTCTTTCTGGAGGAGAAAAAACACTGACTGCAATAAGTTTATTATTTGCAATTATGAATTTAAGACATGTACCATTTGCAATTTTGGATGAAGTTGAATCTGCTTTGGATGATGTAAATTCTGAGAAATTTGGTGAATATCTTCAAAAGTACAGAAATAAAACTCAGTTACTTATTATTACTCATAAAAAGAAAACAATGGAATATGTAGATTTGCTGTATGGTATTACAATGCAGGAAAGTGGAGTAAGTAAACTAGTAAGTGTAAGACTGGAAGAAATAAAGAATTAGGTGTTGTTTTATGAAAGAATTTAATATTATATATAAAGAAAATAAAAAGATAGATGTAATGTTTGAGGAAATCTATAATAAAAATGACAAAGAATACATTGAAAGTAATATTCTTGAACTTTTAGTAGAACTTGGAGAATTAGCTAACGAAACTCGTTGCTTTAAATATTGGTCGATTAAAAAACCAAGTGAAAGAGAAATAATTTTAGATGAATATGTTGATTGTATTTTAATGATTTTATATTTTTGCAATAAAGTAAATATAGATTTAAATGAAGAGTTTCCAGAAGTAAAAATTAATGACTTAATATTTCAATTTAAGTGTTTATTTAAATTAGCTTCCAGTTTAAATTATGAATTAGATAGAGATTTAATAAAAGAATTGCTTTCAAATATAGTTAATTTAAGTAGATTATTAAACTTTAATATGCAGGATATAATAGATGGATGTTTATTGAAAATACAAAAAATAAATGAAAGATTAAAAACAGACTATTAAAAAAGTGAATTAAATTCACTTTTTACTTTGTTATTGTAATTCTTATTAATTTGTAATTTTCATTACCAATAATATTCTTTTCTATTTCTGATAATTCAGGATTAACTTCAATCACATAATTATCAAAAGAATTATTTGAGATACTTGCATACTTACTTTTAAATAATTCGGCTTCTTCAATATTAAACATAACTGTTATTACAGAAATTATTGAGTTATATGAATCATTTGTTAGAAAGTTCTTTTCCATAATAGAGACTTTTGTTTCAGTATCATTACTTGTTTTATAAAGTATTATATTACCTTTACTAGTCTGATAAGTACCATTATTAATTAAATAGTCTTTACTGGTTTCTAAATCAGAGATTTCAATTGAATTTGAACTTTCAATAATTAATGTAATTTGTTTACTTACATCCAGTTTATTATAAATTATTCCATTTAATTCAGTTGATTCTATTCCATTATTTTCAATTGTATAGTTCAAAAGTCCATTATCTAACATTGTCAGAGTTTCTTCTTCATTAATTCCAAAATATTCATTTTGTATAAATGAAACTACTTTATTAAATATCATTGTTCCAATTGTCTTTTCTTCAGCATTATTATAATTAAATGATAGAACCTCATTATTTAATGTAAATAAATAATTTAATTCATTTGTACTGTCTTTTAGTGCAATAGAAATATTATTGTCACTTTCTTTAACTGTTACTGTTGTTTCAGTTTCTAGATAATGATTTTCTAAAAATAAAGTTAATTCAAGTGTAATCCTACTTAAATCAATGTAGACTTCGTTCTTATTGTTATTTTTACTAAACCAATTAGAAAATTTTACATCGCCACTTATTAATAATCCAGTTATTCCTAAACTTAAGGTAATAAAGCAAATTATACTCCATATTATAATTCTTCTTTTATTTTCTTTTTTCATATTTTCACCTATTATAAATTATACATCATAAAAAAAGATTTTCAAAGAGTTTTATATTGCTCTCATTAAATCTTTATTTTTATATGGTTTTTTACTATCTATTTTATTTGTAAAAAGAATTCCATTTAAATGATCAATTTCATGCTGAAAGGCAACTGAAATTTCTTCTCTTACTCTTACCTGACATTTTTTACCTTCAGTGTCATAATATTCAATTGTTGCTCTTGCATATCTTGGAACTATTCCTTCTACACTTTTAGTCACACTTAGGCATCCTTCACCTTCTTCAACATATATTAATTCTTCTGAATGACTAATTATTGTTGGATTTATTACTACATATTCTATAAATGTTTCATCTTCTTGTTTATATGAGATTACAAATATTCTTTTTTGAAGTCCTAACTGAATGAATGCAAGCCCCATACCTGCTCTTATACCATTTAATTCAGCATATTCTTCATCTTGACTAAGTCTTAAGTAATTTAAGATGTCTTCAATAAGATTTTTATCATCTTTACTTAACGGAAAGACTACCTCTTTACTTTGTTTCTTCAATATAGGATTTTCTTCTGTTAAAATCTGTGATTGCTTTAACATTATTTTCACCCCTTAATACTTGTATATTTTATCAGAAAAAGAGAGAAATATCAAATAATATAAAATACTTAAATAAAATATTTTATATTATTGACAATATTTTTAATAATTGATTTAATTAAATTAGATGAGGTAGTAAAAATGAAAAATAAAAAAAGTGCTAAAATTATTACTATTGAAGGTACTGATTGTTCAGGTAAGGGAACACAGTCATATATGTTGTACGAAAGACTTAAGAAAGATGGTTATAAAGTTCAATTCTTTTCTTTTCCAAATTATGATTTACCTACAGGAAGAATTATAGGTGAATGCTATTTAGGTAGAAATGATATTCCATCTTTTTTTCATGAAGGAGCGGCTTATGTTGATCCACTTATTTCTATGGTATATTATGCTGCTAATAGAAGAGAGGCATTTTTAAAATGTATAGAGAGTGAACTGTATAAAAATGATTTAATAATATTAGATAGATATACTACATCTAATTTAGGTCACCAAGGCGGAAAAGGGAGAACTGAAAAAGATAGAGAGAGGTTATATGATATTATACTTAAATTAGAGTATGAGATTATGGAACTTCCTGAACCAGACGTTGTTGTATTTTTACATATGCCATATCAGGCTTCCTCAGATTTAAAAAGTAACAGGGGATTTTTAGATGATCTTGAAAAAGCCGATAAACATCTAATTGATGCAGAGAAATCATATTTAAAACTTGTTAAGAAATTTAACTGGAAATATATTAAATGTACCAAGAAGGGTAAGTATACTTCTAAAAAGGATATTAAATCTCCTGATAGGATTAATGATGAAATATATAAAATTATAAAAGAAGAATTAAAATTTGAGTCTAAAGATAAAAAAGAAATGACTAAATTTTTATAAGAAAGGAATACTGATGAAAGTAAAATTATTAAATAAGTGTAATAAATCAATATTAGAAGATAGAATAAGAATAATTGCAAGTGCTGCGAAATTATCAAGATTTCCCGGCAGTGTATTTGAAGTATTAAATGATTCTAAAGATTATGAATCCAATTTAAAAGTGGTTAACAGAGTATTAAATATGGGGCATGAGTCAATTATTGATCATGATTATTTTGTATTTGCTTTATCTGATGTTTCTGGAATTATTGAACAGACAATTATCAGTTATCGTTTTACTTCATTTACTATTAAATCTGGAAGAATGGTGGATTTTCGTAATGTAGGTTTTTATGTGCCAGAATTTAGAAACCTAGAAGGTCGTCCACATCCAAAAAACAAAGAACTTAAGAAAAAATATAAAATTCATATGAAAGAATTATTCAAAGAATATGAATATTATGTTGATAATAATATAAATGTAGAAGATGCAAGATTTATTATTCCTTTTGCTTTCTATACAAATATTATTATGGGATTAGATGCTCATGAATTATATAAGATGCTAATAGAGTTTATTCATGGTAAACGTAGTAAAATTGCTGAAATAAAAGAGTTGGGAGAAAAACTTCTGGATATTGCAAAAATTAAAATCCCTTACTTATATGAAAGAGTTTTAAATTATAAAGAAGAATCATTTTCTAATCCAGACAAAAGTAATATACAAAGAGATACTATTATAAAATTCATAGAAGAACCAAAACTACTAACTTATAATAAAAATACAGATGAAGAAATATTATTAACATATTTTATGTGGACATATCAATGTGATAGAGTTACCGCTCGAATAATGTTAGAAGATGGTTGTAAGCAAGATAAAAACTTTAAAAAGAATTTAATGAAATATATAATTACAAAAAAAGAAAATAGAGAACTTGAATATGTAAACTTTCAATTTCAAGTATCTTTTTCATTAATAGTTTTCAAGCATATGATTCGTCAGAGAATGCAATCCTTACTTATACCTGATTATGTACCTTTATGGAATTTAGAAAATTATTTTATACCACCTAGTATTAATAATTTTGATTCTAAACGTTTTCATAAATATCAAAGAAAAAATATTGAGATGTTCAATACTTTTAAAAAAGAAAATGTTATGCCTGAAGACTTAATATATTTTTATTTATGTAGTCAGTCAATAACTATTATAACTAATATTAATGGTAAATCTCTTTATACAATGGCAAGAGTAAGAGCATGTAATAAAGCACAATGGCAATATAGGGATATTATGAAAAGTATGATAAAACAGGTAGAAAAGATTGCCCCTATTTATGGAAGTTTAATTGGACCGAGTTGTAAAATTACTGGTATTTGCCCAGAAGGTAAAGAGAGTTGCAGAAATAATTATATGGTAGGGCAAACTATTAAGAGTAAATAAAAGAAAAAGGAAGTTTTAAAGCTTCCTTTTTAATTATTGTAGTTTAGGAATCCAGCTCCAAATACTACAACTAAAAGAATAA
>CAZMCS010000046.1:0-2986 GCA_964565085.1 uncultured Muribaculaceae bacterium
TTTAATGATGAAATTTTAAACTTTTATGAATGGGAAGAAAGTGATATTTTAAATCATATAAAAAAGACATTATTAATAAAAGTAAATAATGAATTATATAGAAAGTTGATAAAGAAAAGTTTAATTATTGATTTGAGTTTTCTTGAATTGATTAAGGATAGAACTGAAATATATAATTCTAAAAGAAATGAAATTTTATCATATGCCTGCATATTTACAAATGGAACAGATGCATTAATGGTAAGTTTTAATAAAACAGGGAAGATAATGGAAAGAAGTAAATTTCTAATTGATGAAGAACTTGAAATACTTGAAATTGCAAATAATTTGGTAGAAAAAAGTATTAAGTACAGAGTAACTAAATCTAAATATAAAATAGAAACATTAAGACGTGAAGAAAAGAAAATTATAAATTTAATTATTAAAGAACTTGAAAATATTAAGGAAGATAATGAAAAAATAAAATATCTTTATTTTGAATGGTTTGATAAAAGAAGTAACGAAAATAATTTATTTGAAGAACTTGTAAAAAATATTAAAGAAAGTTATACAGATAAACACAATGAATTTTTAGATATTTTAAAGTTAATAACAATTCAAAAATAAATTTCCAATATTTGGAAGTATATATTTTAAATATAGGTAAAACCTATTAGTAAGGAGGAATATATGAAAAGGCTAGTCTTGGTAATTTTAAGTATCTTTTTAATAGTGGGATGTTCCTGTACTTTAATGGATACTCCAGCGAAGAAGACAGAAGAGTACTTAAACAATTATAAAAATCTGGATGAGGATGTACTTAGTGATTTAGATTTAAGTGCCGAAGCAGAAAATTTAAGTACAGAAAATACTGATCTTTATAAAGAGACTTTAAAGCGTCAATATCAGGATTTAAAGTATGTGATTGAGGAAGAAGATATTGATGGAGATGAAGCAACTGTGACTGTTAAAGTAACTGTATATGACTTATACCGAGCTGGTAAAGAGGCTGATGAATATTTAGCTGATAATCCAGATGAATTTAAAGATAATAATGTTTATGATGAGGATTCATTTATGGAGTATAAGATTAACAAAATGAAGGACACTGAAACAACTGTGGATTATACAATAGAATTCTATCTAGTAAAAGTTGATGGTGAATGGGTAATACAAGAGCCAGAAGCAACAGTAAAAGAAAAAATACATGGTTTATATGATTATGAGGACTAAGTTAGTCCTTTTTTTCATATTTTTTTAATAGATGCTTAATGAATAAGATAATGTTTTTTTTATTTCTTTTAATATTTCCCTGTTTTTTAAATGCAAGTTCATATATAGTAATGGATGCTGACAGTGGGCGAGTTTTATCATCTTTAAATATGAATCAAAGAATGCTAATAGCGTCTACTACTAAAATAATGACTGCTATAGTTGCAATAGAAAATGGAAATTTAAATGATGTATTTAAGGCAAAAGATGAAATAAAAAAAGTTTATGGATCAATGATATACTTAAAGGAAAACGAAAAAATGACACTTGAAGACTTATTGTACGGATTAATGCTTCAAAGTGGAAATGACGCTGCAATGGTTATTGCAAGTAATATAAAGGGATATAATAAATTTATAAATTTAATGAATATAAAAGCTTTAGAAATTGGAATGTTTAATACCACTTTTGAAAATCCACATGGACTTGATGATGATTCAAAAAATTATTCTACTGCATATGATTTAGCACTTCTTATGAAATATGCAATGCAAAATGAAACTTTTAGAACAATAACTAAAACAAGGAAATATATAGTCAATAGTCAAGATATTACTTATGAATGGTATAACAAAAATAGATTACTTAGTATGTATAAGTATACAACTGGAGGTAAAATTGGATATACTACTAAAAGTGGTCATGCCTTTGTTTCAAGTGCAACCAAAGGAAGAGAAAATTTAATAGTTGTAACTTTAAAAAATTCAAATCGTTTTGAAATACATAAATCTTTTTATCAAAAATTCTTCGAAAATTATGATAAATATGAAATATTAAATAAATATACATTTTCAGTAAAGGATAAAATTTATGAAAAGTATCATTTATATATTAAAAATGATTTTGAAATGTTATTAAAGGATAGTGAAAAAAAAGAGTTAAAATTAAATATTGTATTAAAAAAGAATAAAGTTAAAAGTAATAAACCAGTTGGGTATGTTGAAATTTTAATAAAAAATAAAAGTATACACAGAGAAAATATATATGCAGTAAGCAAAGAAAGTAAAATAAGTAAACTCAAGTCTTGGTTGTTTTTTTGGAAGTAATACATTATAATTAACTTGGTGAATAAGATGGAAAGACTTCAAAAGTATATGAGTGAATGTGGTATCGCATCTAGAAGAAAAAGTGAAGAATTAATAAAATCTGGAAGTGTAAAAGTAAATGGGAAGTTAGTTACAGAGTTAGGTTTTAAGGTAGATGGAACTGAAGATATAGAAGTAAATGGGAAGTATTTAAAAAAGGATGAAAAAGAGTATTATTTATTATATAAACCTGAAGGAATTATAACTTCAACCAAGGATGAAAAGGGAAGAAAAACAGTCGTGGACTTAGTTCAATCTAAAAGTAAAATTTTTCCAGTTGGAAGACTTGATTATGATACAAGTGGTGTTTTGATTTTAACTAATGACGGAGAACTGGCAAACGAACTTACACATCCTAAAGGAGATATAGAGAAAGTTTATTCAGCAAAGATTAAGGGCGTTATTAAGGGAGAAGATATAAAAAGATTAAGTGAAGGTATTTTGCTTAATGGAATTAAAACTAAAAAAGCAAGAGTAAAATTAAAAAGAATTGATAAATTTAATAAAAAGTCTTATGTAGAAATAACTATAACAGAAGGTAGAAATCATCAGGTTAAAGATATGTTTGAATATGTAGGCCATCAAGTATTAAAATTAAAAAGAAAAAGATATGCATTTCTAACATTAGAAAATCTTAAAATAGGAGAATA
>CAZMCS010000046.1:3086-8108 GCA_964565085.1 uncultured Muribaculaceae bacterium
AAATAAAAATTGCTATTCAGCAATTTTTTCTTCTTCAATTAATATAGCCTCAGTTGGACATCCTTCGACTGCTTCAAGAACTTTATTCTTATCTTCTAAGTTTAATTCTTCTTTTATTACTTTACTAAGACCATCATCATCAAATTGAAAATATTCTGGATTACTTGAAATACATAAACCACAACCGATACATGCTTCTTTTTTTACTACAACTTTCTGCATAAATGTTATTTCTCCTTACTTATTAAATTATATCTTTTATTTTTTTAAAAATCAATTTTTAAGTTTTAAAACTTTACAAAGTATGCTATTATTATAGTAGTGGTGAAATCATGAATTCAAGGTTGGAAAGATATAATGAAGTTGAAACAAATGACAATGTACCAAGCAGATTAGAAAGAAATCAGCAGATTTATAGCGACTTAAATAAATCAGAACTTTTAAATATTAGAACAGGAAGCAATGTAAAGGTAATTGATGAATCTTCTCGTGAAATAAATATGGAAAAAATTAAGAAATATGTTTTGTCTTTAAATGAAGAAACTCCTAGGAAAAAAATAATGGTTACTCAGGAGGAAACTTCATCTGTAGAAGAATCAAAACCTCATGAAGAAAAAGTATATGATATTAATTCAGTTCTTGAAAAGGCAAAACAGGGAAGAGAACATGATTATGAACAAAATAGGTATAGGAAACTCAGAGACACACAATATGATATCTTAAGTAAGATTAAAATGTATGATTCGGAAGAAAAACCTAAATACGAAGAGGAATTCAATACAGATGAAAGAACTCTTATTGACTTGATAAATACTGTTACAATTCAAAAAGAAAAAGATAGTCTATTAAGCGAACTTGTAGGTACTGATGATAATACAGAAGTAACATCAGGAATAGATGATGAGTCAAAGAACTCTGATATAAAAGAATTAATAGAAAAAAAATCATTGGAGAAAGAAAAAGTTTTAGAACCGAGTATTCAACAGGGATCTGCATCTGAAATAGATAAATCTTTTTATACAAATTCTACAAGTTTTAGCAAAGATGACTTTGAAGTATTTGAAGAATTAGAAAAAACAGTTAAAAAGAACAATTCCATAGTAAAAATTGGTGTAGCACTTTTAATAATATTGGGTCTTGCTACAATAGTGGTAGTACTTAAATATGTACTTAATATAGAACTATTTTAGAATAGTTCTTTTAAGTTTCTATTATAATTTATTAGGTGAAGAATAAACGAAAAGAAGAATAAAGTTAAGAAAAAATAAATCTTTTAATTTTATGATAAAAAATAAAATAACACTAATAATAGTGTTAATCTTCTTTACTATGCTTTATTTTTTATTTTTATTAAATAAGAAAGTACTCCCTGTATTAATGAAATATGTGGAATTAGAGGCAACTAGAATAACTGTATCTTATATTAATGAAACAATTAAAGGAAAAATAGAAATAAAAGATATAGATGAAGTAATTACTATGATTACTAATAAAGAAGGCGAAATAATTTCAATTGACTTTAATACAAATACTATAAATAAGAATTTATATATTATAACAAAAGAAATTCAAAAGAATATTGAGAGTCTTGAAAAATTTAATTCAAATTATATAAAGAACGATAATAATGTTTATTATGTTCCTTCAGGATTATTTTCAGGAATACCAATAATATCTAATATTGGACCAAAAATACCTGTTAAAATATTTATGACAGGTAATGTTATAAGTAATATTAAAACAGATATATCTGAATATGGAATAAATAATGTATTATTAAAATTATTTATTCAAACTAAAACAAAAATAAATGTTGTACTTCCATTTATTTCAAAAGAAACAGAAGTTACAGTTGATATTCCAATAGCAATGAAAGTTATTCAGGGTAAAATTCCTCAAGTATATGGTGGTATGTTTTCTACTAGTTCTAGTTTATATGGAATAAATTAATTAAATATGGTAATATTAAAATGGTGAAGTAAATGACAATAAAAACAGAAAAGAATACTTATAAGATAATAGAAGATCTTAGTAATTGTTTTAATGAAGAGGAATTTCTTTTGAAATGTACTGATTACTTTGAGGATTTTGATTATATAGTCGGTGATTTTGCATATGGTAAACTTAGGTTAAAGGGATTTAATGATAAAAGTAATAAAAATTTTAAAAAAATTAATGATTATAGTAAAGTTAAAACTTATTTAAAGGAAAACTGTGCTTATGGCTGTAAATACTATATATTAAAAAGAGAAAATATTTGATATTATTTTTTGATTGTGTTAAAATAATATATAAGAGGATAGGGAGGAAAAATATATGAACGAAGAAAAGAAAATAACAGTTAAAAAAATGGATGGTACCATGGAAGAAATGAAATTGTTAAATTCATTTGGTATAACTGATATAAACAAATCATTTGCTATTCTTTCAAAGAATGAAGTGGATACAGATGGTTTATCAAAAATATATGTATCAGAAGTAATAGAGGAAACTCCAGGGGTATATAAACTGATTGGAATAACAGATGATGCTGTATGGGAAAAAGTAAAACAAGCAATGAAAGAAATTGCACAAGGATAGGTGAGAGTTGAATGAGTAATATTTTTAAAAAAGAATTTTATGTAAATAGTTCATTTATAATGGAAGGTGGAAGAGTTATCAAGTTAGCAAATGCAGATTTGTTAAAAAAAGATACTGTTTTTAAAGGTGTTGCAAATCCAACACCTCAAGTTCAAGTTACACAGCAAGTTGAAGAATTTAATCCTACTTCTGCAGTGCAACCGACTTCTCAGATGCAAAATCCATTAACAGAAGAAAGACCATCAGAAATTTATAATCCTGCTCCACAGGCACCACAACCTGATTTAAATGCAGTAGTTGATGATGCTAATAAACCTATTGGAACACCGACAGGAATTAATCAGAATGTAGCAACTGAGGAACCAAAGACTAATGTTATAGATTATCTGGGTTCTACAACAGCACCTACAAATGAAAATATGTTTGATAAGCCAAATGATGCAAAAGTTATACCATTTCCTGGAACAACTTCAGAAGATGAAGTAAAGAAGTTAAAAGAAGAACTTCTTAAAAAAATTGAAGCAAGTATTGATGAATTTTTAAAAGGTGTAATAGAATTAAAAGATAATAAAGTATCAGAAAGTGCAATATCTGGTTTAAATCAAGTTTCAGATGCAATAGTAAGAGGAGAAGAAATATTAAGAAGTTCTTATCAACCAGAAGAAACGGTTATTAGTAGAGTATAAAGTATGACTCCTGAAGAAGTAATAAATAAAGAGTGTCAAAGAATAACTAATGATATAAATAATCTTATTTCAGAAGCAGAACATCAAATAAAAACAGCATCTGAAAGAGCAAGAACAGCAGAAGATATGTTATTAAAGATAAAAGAAGCAACTGCCCAGGAAATAAAAAAAGCTTTTGCGTTTGGTTATCAGCAAGGTATAAAATCTAAAGATGTTGACAATACTGGCGGAACTCAAAAAACAAATGAAGACTTTAAACTAGTTTTAGAAAACTAAAGCTAGTTTTTTTTTTGAATTTAAATCATATAATTATTAGGAGATCCTTGTTATGAAAAATGTTATAAATTATTTTTATAATTTATATCCTGATAAGATATATGAACATAATAATATGTATTACTTTTATATTGATGATATAAAATTTTATTTTATACGTTTTGAAAGATCTATAAATGAACTTAATTCACTTGTAGAAATAAGTAATGAATTATATAATAAAGGAATTATGGTACATACATTTACAGTTACTACACAAAATAATTTTAGTGTACTTCACAATGAAAGTAATTATGTATTAATTAGAATAAATTCTGATGAAAGAGAAGATTTAGATTTAAATGACTTAATATTTTTCAATAATTTAAAGATAGGTGATAAAAGCAATAGTTTATATACTGAAGACTGGGTAAATTTATGGAGTTTTAAAGTAGATACATTTGAACAACAGATGATTGAATATAATAAAGAGTATCCAATCCTTAGAAATTCCATTAACTATTATATAGGTTTAGCAGAAAATGCAATTAGTTATGCAAAAAATGCATTTCTTAGTTTCCCAAATGATGAGAAAGATAAACTTTATTTAAGTCATAGAAGAATTAATTTACCTTTAACATTTGGAAGTATATATAATCCATTATCATTTATAATGGATTATGAAATAAGAGATCTTTCTGAATACATTAAGTCAAAATTCTTTAAAAATGAATTTGATTGGGATGAAATAGAAGAAGTATTTTCTAAATTAAATTTAAATAATTTAAAAATACATTTACTTTATTCAAGATTACTTTATCCATCATATTACTTCGATATATTTGAAAAAATAATATATGGTGAAATAAAAGAAAATGAAATAATAAATATTACTAGATTATCTGAATCTTATGAGGAATTCTTATATGACTTTTATAAATTCCTTAAAAGATATACTGCTTTACCTGAAATAAGCTGGATAGTGGAAAAATATAAGTAAATATGATATAATATTACCTGTGATTCATATGAGTAATTTTAAAGCAGGAGATATCGTAAAAGGACAAGTAACCGGAGTAACTAAATACGGTGTTTTTGTTAGTTTAGAAGATGATTATAATGGTATGGTTCATATATCAGAAGTTTCAGATAAATTTGTTAATGATTTAAATAAGTTATTTGAAATTGGAGATGTTATAAAAGTAAAAGTTTTAGAAATAGATGAAAATAAGAGTCAAGTAAAACTCTCTATAAAAAAAATAAATTTCAAAGTAAAAAAAGGGAAGTCTAAAATAGAGGAAGCTGGATTAGGATTTGATCTTTTAAAAGAAAACTTAGATAAATGGATGAATGATAAGATTACAGAAATTGACACAAAATAGCCAAAAATGCATCTATTTATATTGACATGATAACTCATAAATGTTATAGTTATATGCGTCAAACAAAAATGGGCGATTAGCTCAGTTGGTTAGAGCATCTGCCTTACAAGCAGGGGGTC
>CAZMCS010000047.1:0-8034 GCA_964565085.1 uncultured Muribaculaceae bacterium
TCACCTAAATTAATACTATCATATACTTTTATTTTAGTCAAACAAATATTCGTGTGACAAAATTATAATTTAAAAAAACAGATTATATCTCTATAATCTGTAAATTTTTATTTATTAGAAAATTGATTTATTTAAATAATAAAAAGATGCTTATTTGCATCTTAATTATAATATTATTTTCTTCTAGCAAATGAATATCCTGTTATATTATATTCACTTAATGAATCTGTATAATGAGTATAGGCGTCAAAATTAATATCTTTATATAATTTTCTTTCTTGGTTTTGTGTTGGTGATTTTTGCATTAATAAAAAACCTTCTTTTAAAATTGTTAAGAGTGATCTAACTTCATCTTTTATACCGTAATTCATTATTGTTTTTAATTTTTTAAGCATACAATTAGCTAACATATTATTATAACCAATTAAAGAACGTTCATTTTTTTCTTGAAGATCGAGCAATTTATATAATTCTCTTAACCTATTAATTTCTTGTTCCTTTACTTCAAAAAAAATATTGTTTTTATTTAATAATTTCTTTTGTAAAATATCATTCTTTGTTAACTCTTGTACAAGTATTTTCCCTCTTTTTGTAAATCTTTTTTTATAAATTGTAAACCACATATAGAATTCTGCGATTTCACTCATAGTTAAAATATTGAAATTATCTTCAATATTAACTATTTTTGAAATTAATGTAACACTATCATAGAATATTTTAAATAATTCTTCATAAGTTACATCTTTACCAAATACATAACTATCTAAGTTATATCCTCTCATATTAATTATTTCTTTTTCTCTTTCAACAAACCTTCTTACTGTATCGGGATATAACTTATATCCTTTTGTTAATCTTCCAAATAAAGCTACTTCTATTTTTGATTTAAGGCTTTCATCAGATAATTCTGGATTTGTCATGTAAAAAATAAGTTGTGATGTAGGTAACTTTTCAATTTCTTTTGGTAATTCAATAATTTTACTCATAAATAAATTCTCCTCTTTTTTGAATTTGTCTAATATTATAGCATTTTACACTAAATTTGTCAACTTCTAATTTTTCAGCATTTGTTATTTTCATTAAAAAACAACTCCCTTCAGTTTGTGAAGTTATATCTTTATTATACAACCCACTTTCTAACTTTTGGAAGCTATTTCATTTTCAATTGGTGCAGGTGAAGGGACTTGAACCCCCATGCCTTTCGGCGCTAGATCCTAAGTCTAGTGCGTCTGCCAATTTCGCCACACCTGCATGTAAAATTTCTTACTTGAATATTATATCATATTCTAAAATAAAAACAAGTTATACTTTTTAATTAATTTATGTTTTTAAATGTCATTTAAATTACAATATTACTTTAATTTTTAATATATTACTTTAGAGGAGGTGATTACATGCCTCAATGTGTAAACAGATTTTTATTACCAATATTATTATTTTATCTTGGCTTTTTACTTTTAGGTGCTCTTGGAGGGCTTGCAATTGGATTAGTGTTTGGTGGAGTTCTTACTTCTGTGGTAATAGGATTCTTTATTGGTTTAGCAATTGCAATTATAGTAAATGCTATTGTAATAATAGTTGTTAATAAAACTTGCTATAAGCATGATACTCATCCGTGCTAATATATTAAATTTTATAATTACTTTCCAAAAGTAAATTAATATAAATTTTTAATTAAAAGATTACTTATATGTAATCTTTTAGTAATTATTTTTTAAGTATTTTTTCATAGTTATTTAAATAATCAGCTATTTCATCAAGATTTGAACATACCATTGCACCATTTGATATAATCATTTTCTTTATCATCATAAAACTTTTTATTTCTTTCTTATTAAAACGTTTTCCATTTGCTTCTTCTAATACACAAAATATAGTTTTATTTGGTCTTTTATTACTATCATCAACAACTTCTGCTATACTATAATAACCTTCCATTTCAGGAGTTATAACATACAAACATAAATCATCATTCTCTCTATGTATTATTTCATTTTGCTGTGCCGATTCATTCCAATCAGAAACAATCGGGTTAAATGGAAAAACTTTATTTAAATCTAACTTTAATATTAATTCTTCTCTCCATGTAGAATTACCACATGTCCCACCAAAAAACACTCTAATCATTTTCTCTCCTTTATAAATGATTATATCAAAAAATAAAGATTTAATATAGAATAATATTTATTACATTATTTTAATTACTTCATAGATTATAATGTAAGGAGTAGTTTTTTATGAATAATGAAATTTATTATGATAAATGTCCTCATTCTTTAAAAAAAGATATTAATTTAAATAAAATAAAAAGTATAGAAAATAAGCCGGAGTTAGAAAAGAAAACACCCTTTAAATAACAAATTACAAACTGATATCATTGATATTTTAGTATTAATTGGTATCTATTCTAAAAATAGTGATTTGTTATTTATTGCTCTTATTATAGCTTGGACAATTAATGAAGATAACGAAATGAATATTGCTCTTATTATTCTTATTGTAGCTAAAATAATAGGAAGTGATGCATTACTTTTTTTAGGTGCTTTAATGGTACTTATTCAATCAGATAGATATAAATTAATAGATTTAATTGTATTAATTGGGTTTATTTCTCGTAATAAAGATAAAATTCCAATGATATTAATACTTTTACCTACTCTTTTAATGTTATATAATAAAGGAGATTTTTTTGAAAATATACTAGATAATATTTCACAAAGAATTATGAATTTTTAATATACTTTTGAAACTTTTTTTCTAATATTAAACCTGGAAATCTTTTATTACCTCTTTTATCATTTCTTTCTAGCATTTCTGTTAATACTTCAATTTTATCTTTTGTAGAGTTTAAAACAGGTATTTTAAAACCATTATATATTATTATAATTCCATTACTAAAATCAATCTTACCTATTTCATCTCCAAAATCAAAGTATTTATTACTAAGAAGAATGTCCACTATTTTATTTACTTCTTTATTTGTAATATGTTTATTAAATTCAATTTTTGGAAAATATACACCAAAATAACAAGTACTTAAAAATTTACTTATATTAAATTTATAATTTAAATAAGAAAACTGCATTATATTATTATTAAAACCTTCAAAGCAAATGTTTTCAAAATTAATTTTTTGTACATTTTGCTTTAATTTTTCCATATTAATATGTGTATAATAATAATCTAGGTATTTTTTATCAGCATAAAGCATACCTTCCATAGTTTGAAGAATCATTTCAATTTCATTTTCATTTTTTATCATTTCTTTAATAATTGGAATAATTTCGTAATTTTGTTTAAATATAATTCCATTAGAAGTATTTATATGGCCAAAAGGAGTTATAATTTCTTCAGCTAAAATAATTTGTTTTATTGTTTTAACTATTTCTATTTTAGTTTGATGATCAAAAGCGCTAACTTCAATGCTTGGTAAAGAATTGAGTCCATTTAATTTTAGAACATCAAAAGTTCTATTTTTTTCATTTGGATTAGTTATTAAAAAATATATATTGTTATTATATAAAAATTGTTTAAAATAAATCATAAAATTAATACTCCCTTAATAGTTAATTATTATAACAAATAGTAGTAAAAAAATATACAATTAATTAATAAATCTATGATATAATTTTTATAGAGGTTTTAAATGAAAAAGATTGTTCCTATATTTTTAATATCATCTGTAATAATTATTAATATAATATCATTTTATCTAACAAAGAAAATAGAAATTTTAGGTGCTATTACATCTATTGTTGGTATAATAGGTGCGGTATTATCTTCTAAAGGTTATATTCAATACTATTATTTTAGTTTAGTTAGTACTGTTACTTTTATTATTATTGCATTTAATTCTAAATTCTATGGTTCTGCTTTATTTCGAACTTTTTTCTATATTCCAATGATATTTCTGGGTATGTATAATTGGTCTAAAAATTTTAAAAAGAATACATCTGTTATAAATACTAAGAAGTTAAAGTTATCTAAATTTATTTTGTTAATTTCAATTTGTTTAATTATTTCATTTTTATATAGTTTAGCACTAAGTAAAATAAATAATAACTTGCCATTTATTGATTCAACTATTACTGTTTTTTCAATAGTTGCTACAATATTAGCAGTAAAAAGATACAGCGAACAATGGTTATTTTGGATTATGATAAATGTAATTACTATTTATATGTGGTTAATAGCTTATATTAATCATACAGAAAGTGCTTTCTTAATTGCTGCTACATGGGTATTATATTTAATTAATTCTATTTATGGTTATTTCAATTGGAAAAAGTTAATTAAAAAATAGATTATGAATTATAATCTATTTTTATCTTTTTGGTTTAAAACTATCAATGAAATTTCTGGCACTGATTACCCTTCTTTGTAAATCGGCGTCTACACTATAAACTGAAATTTCTGAAGTTTTTATCGCTTTTTCTTCTAATATTCCATTGTTTAATTTTAAATTTATTTGTTCATCTTCTTTTTTATCATTTAAATAAAACGAATCTAATTCTCCGTTTCTAATAGATATTTTTCCAACTTCTTCTTTGTTTTTATTAATTCCAATTATAAACGCAATATTTTTAAAATCTATGAATTCTTTAATTATATTATACAAATCAAAAAAATTCATATTTTTATTTTCTTCAATTTTATTTATCAATGATTTAATATGTATATAAACATTTGAAGGTAATAAAATATAAAATGAAATATTTTCTTTTTTTATAGAATAACACTTTTGATAAGGACGACACTCAAATATTGTTAAATCATATCCGTTTTTTATTTTATATCCTTCATTAATTAAACAAATATTATATTTATCTAAAAAATCAAAAGTAAAATATTGATTACCCAACTGTTTTTTTAATTGATATTTTTCTTTTAAATTTAATCCTATTCCTGTAGCATCAAAAGAAAATTTATATCCATTTTTATCTAAAACGTAAACTTCATCACTTAAAATATTATCTTCACAAAATAGTTCGATTTTATTTTCAAAATTTCCTAATGTTTTTAATGCATTTACTAGTAATTTATATCTATTTTTATCATTATAAATAAATCTACAATAATATTCATCTTTTGAATTATTAGGAAAAAAAACATTTTTCATTAAACCACTCCATTTCAATTAGAATTTATAATAATATAATTCAGTTGTTTTGTCAATGTTAATTTTATTATTACTTTAATACTATTTCATCCGCTTCATTTTTTATTATTTCTAACCATTCTTGCCAAGTATGAGTTGGAATAAAAGTATTAAATTTATAATATGGGCTCATTCCATACATACTTAATTCAGGACAATAAATACCTATATCTCCACCTGCTTTGTAAGTAATTGAAGCAAAATTACAACCTAAAGTGTCTATAATATTATATTTTTCAATATTAAAAGATACTAGTTTTGAATATTCATTTAATATATCAGTTAATTCAATATCAACAAGAGTATCAATACCTGAATCATAAAAATGTCTTGCGACTTTTCTTACACAGTCTATTTCATGAAAACCACAAACAACTAACTCATTTACCGGACCTAGTAACTTTTGTATTAAGTTATTATTTGTATAAGGTATTTGCATTCCTGAAGTAATCCCTGAAATTTTTACATCAGATTTTAATACTTTATCATTTTGTTTAACTGTTAAATAATCTACTTCTCTATCACCATATACTAAAAAATTTACTTCATATCCTTTATTTCTATATCTTTCATTTATTATAATGTCCATGAGTTTTATTAAATATTGTTCTTCTGGTTTATACCAAAAAAATTCTTTTATCGGATATAAAAATAATAACTTTTTTAAATTTGCTTTTTCCATAATTATTTCCTTAAACTTCCAGTATGATTATATACATGAACATTATTACTTTCTGGAAATATTCTTCTTATCTGTTGTTCTATATATTCTTTAGCAATATCATTTAAATTATATATGTCAAATTGTAATGTACGTAATGATGGTGTATTATAGCCTTCATAAGAAATTCTAATTAAATCTGATGTTATATGAATATTAATAAATGTGATAGCGTCAAATGTTAACTCTTTTTCTTTAATCCAATTATTTACAGTTTCTTTAATATCATAGTTAGGGTTATCTATAGTAATTTTAGTATTTTTATCATATCTTGAATCTTTGCTATAATACAAATCTACTATTTCCATCACAGTTTTTGGTAATGTTTTTCCATCATGAGAAATTAATCCTAAAAGATTCTTTTCTTTTAAAGATTTTATTAATATTTTAATATATTCAATATTAGATGTTTCATTAAAAATCAAAATAACTTTTTTATTGCCTTTTAAACATCTTCCAAATAATTTCAAAATAAAGTCATTGAAATGTGAAACAATTTCATTATCATCAGGTGTAACATCAAGAATTGCTATTTCACTTAAATCAATGTTTTCAAAAATACTTTCTATTGCTTTTGTTTGATCAGATAATATTGAACTACTTGTTCTTATTGAATAACCTACCTTACTATAATCATATTGATTACTTATAATAAATGGATTATCCATTGCATGTAATGATAGTGCTTTTAAATTATCACGAAAATCTCTGTTAGTTCCAATAAATATTTTCTTATTTAACATTTTAATTCCCCTTTTCATTAAATAATAGTTTAATATTATAACAAAAAATCATAGAAAAGTAAATAAAAAAGTTTATTTATAGCAATTAATCTTATCTAAGAAAATCTTAGAATATTTATTACCGATAGCATTTACTCCAACTTGTTCTTGAACTTTAATTCCATGAAAATCACTACCAGCTGTTACTAATAAGTTATTATTTTTAGCAAATTCTAAGTATTGTGATGTATTTTCTATTAAACCTGTAATATCACATTCTATGCCATCAAAATTAAATAAGAATAATTCTTTGTAATCATTTTTTTTAATAAACCAAGGATGAGCTAATACTACAATACAATTATTCCTATGTAATAAGTCTACTGCATCTTTAACATTAAATTCTTCCATTTTAATATATGCAGGTTTATCATTACCTAAATAACTATCAAATAAATTATCAAAAGTATATCCTCTGTTTGGGTATTTATTTAAGATTGCTTTCGCTATATGAGGTCTAGATACAGACCCATCAGAATATTTTAATACATCTTCGTATTTAATAAAAATATCAAAGTTTTCTAATTTACTTATTATTTTAGTTACTCTTTCTTTTCTTTGTATTTGTATTTCTTTTAGTTTATTAGATAATTCAGAATAATTACTATCATTATTTAAATAATATCCTAAAATATGAATTAATTCATTATTATAATTAGTAGATATTTCGACAGCTTTAAATACAGGTATTTTAAACTTTTTAATATCTATTTCTTTCCATGAATCATTATTATCATGATCTGCGATTGCTATACCATTTATATTATTTATAATAGCTTTTTCTACTATTTGTTCTATGTTAAATAAGCCATCTGAATATGTACTATGTATATGTAAATCTAATTTCATAAATCTCCTTTTTATTAAAAGTAATTATTAATTTCTTATAATATAAGTTTCTTTAGTATCTTTATTATAACAGTAATCTGTAATAATACTTTTATCATTTTTATTTTCAATAAAACTAACTTTTATTACATCTTGTTCCTCAATTAATGTTACTGTAGTTATTTCACTTAAATCTAAAGAAAAATTATTAAATACTACTAATATATTTTCATCAAAATCTATTATCTTTAACTGATTATCAGTATCAATAACTGCTACATAATTCCAAGAAACATCCAATACTTTTTTATATTCTTTACTTATTTTTATAAAATCTCCATTATAGTTATTTATACTAAAAGTTTTTTCAGATTCATTAATTATTGCTGTATTACCTACAACTTCTACATCAAAAGATGAAACATTTACAGTATGAAATTGAACTAAAACTACATATATTTCTACTAATAACAAAATTAATAGTGAGGCTACTATTACTATTCTATATGGTTTTTGTTTTATATCTTTTTTACTTAACATATATA
>CAZMCS010000048.1:0-7926 GCA_964565085.1 uncultured Muribaculaceae bacterium
CCAGCAAATGGAACTATTCTGTTATTACTATGGTATACATTAAAATTACCATGTCTCCAAGGATTCATAAAAACACTCCTTCCATAATTTATATTATGTCTGAATGTTGTTTTTGTTAAAGAGATTTAAACCTATAAAAATTAAAAGAAGGCTTATTAAATAATCTGAATTTATGTTTATCTGTTCCTATACCACTAGATATGAATATTTGAGTTTGATTAACTTTATAATATGGCGCATAATAATTTCTGCTTCCATCTGGTAAAAATAGTTGACCATAATATGGAATAATAACTGAACCATTTAACGAATGTCCACCTAATATTAAATCAACTGTTGAATCATATTTTATGATATCTTCAATTACATCTCCCTCATGAGTAAGAATTATTTTATAATTTGCTTTATATAATTCCTCTTCTATAGAAGAAAAATAAGAAAAAACTGTTTCAAGATTAATATCTTTTTTTATCGGACTAGAAATGCCTCCTAAGAATATTGGAGTTAAACCATTTGAATAAATTAATTCAAAATTATTTTCAAGTACTATAAAATTAGAATTACTCATGATATTATCAAAAGTTTCATTATAATCGACATTGCCTTTGATAGCATATTTTCCAATAGTAAATTCTAAATCATTTAAAATTTCTATTATTTTACTTTTTTCTTCTTCAGTAACATTTTTATATGATGAAATTAAATCTCCAGTAAAAATAATTAAATCTGGCTTCAAAATATTAACTTGATTTATCATTTCTTCTAAATCTTCAATTGTAGTAGTTCTACCTAAATGAAAATCTGAGAAATGAACTAACTTGATACCATTAAAACTAGCAGGGAGATTTTCGCTTTCTATTTTATATTCTTTTACTATTAAACCATTAGTTCCAATATATCTGGCATATAAAAATATTCCTAAAAATATTAAAATAATAATAAAAATTATAATTGCAAAAATATTATTTTTATTCTCTTTCTCTTTCATAAAGATCCTATAATAAAATCAGTATCAATGTTGTCATAATAGCATTATGAAGTGAATGAAGTAATATTGGAGTAAATATAGTTTTAGTTTTATAATAAGCAACTGCAAAAGCAGCACCTAAGAAACTATAAGGTATAAAATATAATAACTTTAACAATTCTGAAAAACTATTTATTTCAACTACTGCGTGAACTAATCCAAAAATTATTCCACTTATTAATGCATAAATAATAATATTGTTAAAAACTAATCTAAAAGTTTTTCTAAATAATAGTTCTTCTATAAAAGGAGCTATTAATACAGCGCTGATAATGGCATATATTGGACTTTCAACTATTACTTGCCTTACCATTTCTTCATTAGCAGCAATGTTTCCTTTAAAAATAAGTAAATTTACTATTAAATTACTAACAATCATACCCACTAAACCTAATATCCAATATTTTATACCTGTTTTAAAACAGTTCTTAAATTCTTTTATAAATAATTTTAATTCTTTTATAAAACTTTTATAAAAAATTGTTATCAATAATAATAAATAAATTATATTTGATATTAAAGACACTATGTTTTCTGAACTTATATAGTTATCAACCAACTTAGATATTAATGATGGTACTATATAAACACTTATAATTATCAAAAATACTTTTACCAAATTCATTATTTTCTTTTCAATATTCATTGCTCTTATCTTTTCAATTAAATTTTTCATTATACTCTCCTTATATATTTTAACAAGAAATTCTATGGTTCACAAGTTACTTGTTTATATCCAAGTTCACCTTCTAATATTACATTATCTTCTTTTAAATCTGAAACTTTTATTCCTTCAGAATTTTCTACAATTAAATAATATTTATCTGTAGAAATTTCAAAAGCAACAATATAACTATTATTAAATTCTATATTATAGTAAACTCCAGTTTTTTCAATAAACTCCAGTTTATTGTCATATTCAGAATCACTATAGCAGAATTTATTATTACTTATTATTTCTTCTAATGTTAAAATTTCATCCTTTGCCACATTAAATATTGCTCTTGCATCCATTATAAAAGCTCTTTTTTCAGTTGTTCTAAAAGTTCCCAGTACTATTGGAAAAGCCAATAAAACCAACAATGAAAGTAATGCAATTACTGCAAGCATTTCTAATAATGTAAAACCTTTTATTTTCATTATTTATCACCTATTATAAATAAATTATATCATAAAAAGAAATAAATTTTACTTTATTTCGATTTTATAATGATTCTTTTTACCTTTACTTACAACTAAATAATTGTTTTTAAAATCATCATTAGTTATTTTTCTATCAGAAGAATTAATTATATTTTCATTTATTTTGATGCCACCTTGTTCAACAAGTCTTCTTGCTTCTGATTTAGATGATACTACTTTGATTGAAATCAATAAATCTAATATATTAAAGTTTTCTGTTATAGATGAACTATTTAATTCGATAGTAGGTACATTCTGTGAAAAGTCACCGTTTTCGTAGATTTCCTCACTTATTTTTTTTGCTTTTTCTGCCTCTTCTTTACCATGTAAGAATTTTACAACCTCATATGCCAATGTCTTGCCTGCAATACGCTTTTCGGGTTCTTTTTTATGAAATTCTTCAAGTCTCTCTATTTCTTCTTTATTTAAAAATGTAAAGTACTTTAAATAATCTATTACAAGCAAATCATTAGTATTTACAAAATATTGATATATTTTATAAGAAGATACAAGCTCTTTATCAATCCAAACTGCATTTCCTTCACTCTTACCAATTTTATTTCCATTACTGTCTAATACTAAAGGCATACAAAATGCATATACAGACTCACCAAGTTTCTTTCTAATTAAATCTACACCTGCTGTAATATTGCCCCACTGATCACTTCCACCTATCTGTAAAGTTACTCCTTTATTTTGATATAACCACATATAGTCTAGAGCCTGCATTATCATATAAGAAAATTCTGTATATGTTATTCCTATTTCAAGTCTTCTTCGTACTACATCTTTACCTAGCATATATCCAACAGGAAAGTGTTTTCCATAGTCTCTTAAAAAATCTACAAAGTTAATATCTTTACTCCATTCATAATTATCTACTACTTCATCACAACCAAATATTTTTACCTGATCTTTTAATTTCCTTAGATTTTTATTTAATACATCAATATCAATAATTGTTCTTTCTGAAGAAGGTCTTGGATCCCCTATTCTCCCGGTTGCTCCTCCCACGAGTAAAATACATTTATGACCGGCATCCTTTAATCTTTTAGCAGTTATAAAACTTGCCAAATGACCAACATGCAAACTTGGTGCAGTTGGATCAGTACCTAAATAAAAAGTAAGTTTCTCCTCATTAAGTTTTTTTTCTAAATCAGGAGAACTCATATCTTTTATTAAACCTCTCCATTTTAATTCTTCAAATAATGTCATACTAATACTCCTTTTAATTGATATTTTAATTATAGTAAAAAAATTACTATAATACAAGGAAAAAGCATAATTTGATGGATTTTAAAAAGATTCTTTTAAGAATCTTTTAATCATTAATATTAAAATCTAATTGATATGGATTAGCTGATGTTCCAGTACCACCAACTACTCTAACCCAAGGAGCTAAATTAACAGCTGGACGAACAGCATTTGAACTAGTTGTTCTTGAATAGTTAGCTTTATTGGCAGATTTCATTGAAACCCAAGATCCTGGTCTATCATATGAATATGAAGTACTGTAATATGCTCCAATAATCCAGTGCCATACATCTGTACTATCAGCAATCGACCAACAAGGAGAAGCACCCCAATTCGTAGCATTCATTGAATTAGAACATTGAGCCATATCCATAAATGACGGCAAAAGAACATAATTAGTTGTAGTAGTACTTACATAAGCAGTTTTTGTATTACTAAATGAATTATTTGGACTTTGACGAACATCTGTTTTCATACTTATCAACATTAATGCTTTATTGCCTTCAATATTATCCTTAAACCAAGCTTGAGATCCATTATTAAGAGTAGTTCTAATTAATGCGTTATCCCACATTACATTATCAGCACTATGATAATTCATTGACGGAGCAACTCCTGCAGGAGCTAGAATTCTGACACCAATTGTACCGCTGGTATCTATTTTAGCACCTATTATACGCCAAGATTGGCAACCTGTTGATGGGTATGTATCACAATTAAAATATACATAATTATTAGCATTTGGAGTCATTCCACCTGTTCCTCCATACCAGTAACAATTACTATCTGCATCTATATCACCTACAGTTGCTGATACAGAAGCTGGAGTACAGCCACCCATTGTCTTACTAAATACAGTTTCTAAAATAGATAATACTGAATTTTGAACATAAACCGTTCTAGTAGCTGTTGATTGATTACCTGCATTATCAGTTACAGTATAAGTCACTTGTTGTGTACTTATAGAATTTTCATTTATGCTACTGCTGGCTACACTATCAATTCCACAAAGTGCATCAGTCGCTGTAACTCCTCTTTCAATATAATTACTACCTCTGCCTATATAAGCTGGATTAGATCCATTTATAGCAATTTCTGGTCCAATATTATCTAAAGTAAATATATTACTTCTAGTTATAGTAGTATTATCACTATTATCTTTTGATAAAATCCATAAATAATAACTGCCCTCTGTTACTCCTGAAGTACTTATTACAGTTCCGTTAGTAAAAGTTAAATTAAATGACGCTTCGCTTGGTGTACTTGTAGTTGTTGTCCATTGATATTTTAAACTGTTAGTATCAACTCCACTATAAGTTGAAGTAGGCGCAGTTGGATCAGTTACTGTTACAGTTGTACTTCCAGTTTTCATGCACGGACTTCCGTTAGTTCCAAAAGCTACGCTTGGAGATGTATTATCAACTGCATTTATTATTCTTGTGACGAAAGCTGATTGTCCAGTACTATCAGTAATAGTATAAGTTCTTGTATATGTTCCTTTGTTTGGAAGATCTACATTACCTGATATTTCTATATTAGCAGTTATATCTCCATCAGGACAACTGTTTGCAACTGCACCAGGATCATTGTATATACCATTGGTCACTTCTACAGTATCCGAACCATTAAGTATAATCACTGGAGCTTCATACGAAACAATAATTGTTCTTATAACACTTGATGTTTTTCCATTAATTCCAGTTACACTATAAGTTAATTCATAAGTCCCTGTAGTTTGAGGATCCACAACTCCGGTAATTTGTATTTTATACGATATATCTCCCTCAATTACACTTTCTGCATAAGCTCCTGATTCATTGTAAACTCCATTACAAATATATATTTCTGAATCTCCATTCAAAGTAATTGTAGGAAAAATTGATCCTCCATCTGGTGATAAATTTTCACCATGATACTCATAAACAATTATAGAAGCAGGACTTTTAACTGCGCTAATGTAATAAGTAGAAGAAATCTGCTCATCAGTAATTGGATTTATTAAATTCCAATCAACAAACCCAGCTTCCTGTAAATCTCCTACTTTAATATTTATATAACCTATATTATTTAATTCAGATAATTTCTCTTTATCCGTTTCAACAAAAACTTTAGAAGCCTCAATTAATTGATTTGTTATCATGTTATATTGACTAACTTTACTACTTTTTAAAGTATTGACAAAAATAATAATTCCAGTACCTCCAATTAAACTAAGTATCAAAATTATTATTAATAATTCAAATAAGGTAAATCCTCTTTTGTTCATACCGATATTCCACCTATTTTAATTCTATCATAGTATGTAAATAAATTAAAGAAATTTATTCTTCTTCAATAGACAATTCAAACATAATATCTCTAAGTTCCATTGCTCTTTCAAAATTAAGTTCTGAAGCTGCTTTTTTCATTTCCTTTTCTATATTAAAAATCATTTTTTCTTTTTCTTTCTTACTCTTAGGCTTATTCATATTAGTTTCATCAATTAATTCATTACTTATTAAATCTCTAATATTTTTCTTAATAGTCATAGGAGTAATATTATTTTCAATATTATAAGATTCCTGTATACTTCTTCTTCTCTTTGTTTCATCAATTGCAATCTTCATTGCTTCACTGATTCCATCAGCATACATAATTACATGTCCATTCTTATTTCTAGCTGTTCTTCCAATAGTTTGAATTAAACTTCTTGAACTTCTTAAGAAACCCTGCTTATCTGCATCAAGAATACAAATTAAAGATACTTCAGGAACGTCAATACCTTCTCGCAACAAATTAATTCCAACTATTACATCAACTTTCCCAAGTCTTAAGTTCCTAATAATATTCATTCTTTCCAAAGTCTTAATTTCATTATGTAGATATGCAACTTTAATACCCATGTCTTTCAAATAATTCGTTAATTCTTCACTCATTCTTATAGTAAGAGTAGTAATAAGAACTCTTTCATCTCTTTCGATTCTTAATTTTATTTCATGAATAATATCATCAATTTGACCTAAAGTAGGTTTTATTTCAATTGTAGGATCCAAAAGTCCAGTTGGTCTAATAACCTGTTCAATTGTTTTTTTATTTACCAATTCTAATTCATAATCTCCTGGAGTTGCAGAAACATATATTACTTGATTTATTTTATTTTCAAATTCTTCAAATCTTAATGGTCTATTATCTAATGCACTAGGGAGCCTAAAGCCATAATCAACGAGCGTCTGTTTTCTTTGCCTATCTCCATTATACATTCCTCTTACTTGAGGAAGAGTAACATGTGATTCATCAATAACAAGTAGAAAGTCATCAGGAAAGAAATCAATTAATGTTGTAGGTGTTTCTCCTTCACCTCTTAAAGATATATGTCTAGAATAATTTTCAATTCCATGACAAAAGCCAGTCTCACTTAACATTTCTAAATCATAATTAGTTCTTTCTCTTAATCTTTGAGCCTCGAGAAGTTTACCATCATTGTTTAAAATTTCAAGCCTACTTTTCAATTCATTTTTTATTCTTTTAATAGATTCTTCAAGTTTTTCAGGGTTTGTTACAAAGTGAGATGCAGGAAAAACAGTAACTGACTTTTTGTCATTTAAAATATGCCCGGTTAGTGTATCAAACTCACTTATTCTCTCAATTTCATTACCAAAAAGTTCAATTCTTATTCCATTTTTTCTTTCATAAGCAGGAATTATTTCTATAGTATCTCCTCTTGCTCTAAAAGTTCCTCTTGAAAAATCATTAACACTTCTTTCATAAAGCATTTCAACTAATTTCTCAAGTATAATGTTTCTCTCTATCTTATCTTTCAAACTTAAAATTAACATTTTATTTTTATATTCTTCAACTTCACCAATACTATAAATACATGATACAGAAGCAACCACTATTACATCTCGTTCTTTTATTAATGCAGAAGTAGCAGAATGTCTAAGTTCATCTATTTCATCATTTATTGAAGAATCTTTTTCAATATATAAATCCTTACTTGGAACATATGCTTCAGGCTGATAATAGTCATAATATGAAACAAAATATTCTACTCTATTATTCGGAAACAATTCTTTAAATTCACTGTATAACTGACCTGCTAAAGTTTTATTGTGTGCTAAAACTAAAGTTGGTTTGTTTACATTCTTAATTACATTGGCTATAGTAAAAGTTTTACCAGTACCAGTAGCCCCCAATAATACTTGATATTTTTTATTATCATTTAAACCTTTTGTTAGTTCTTCTATTGCTTTTGGTTGATCTCCACTTGGTTTGTATTCACTTATTAAATCAAACATAATATCACCTTTTATTATTTTACCACATTAATATTTCAATTTATAATTAAAAGTTTACAAATTATAATTATTATGTTACAATAATACTCATTATTTAAGGGGTCTTATTATGAATGACATTAAAGTAAAAGTCTTAGGTAGCGTTACAGGTTATTGTACAGGTAAATGCAATTGCCCTGGATTTCT
>CAZMCS010000049.1:0-7909 GCA_964565085.1 uncultured Muribaculaceae bacterium
TAAACAAACAAAAATTATTATTTAACCAATTCACCATTTAATTCTTTATTATATTTTAAAGAATCAAATTCACTATTAATTAAGAAATCTTCTACCATTTTAATTATTTCATCATATCTTTCATCATAAAATAATGCATGAGGTAAACTATTAATTAAAACAAGATATTTATCCTTACTATTTATTTTTTCATAAAATTTAACAATCCTATCATAAGGAATTAATATATCATCTGTTCCTTGAATGAATAATACTGGTATATTTATTTCTTTAATACTACTTTTATATCTCTTAACCAAATTCTTAAACTCTTTTATAGTACTTATGAAAAACTTAGTAGAAATAGAAAAAAGAAATTCCTTATCATAATATTTAAATATTTTAAAACCCGGATTAGTATTATACTCAAAAGCTGGTGCTTCAAGTACAAGCTTTTTCACCTTATCATATTTACTTGCCAAATAACTTGCTATAACTCCGCCCATACTATGCCCTATTAAGTATATTTCTTCATAACCATTCTCATATAACAAATTAATTTGCCTTTCTGATTCATTAATCCATTCTTCCTTAGTTGGATGATTTAAAAAACCCTTTTTATGGCCAGGCAAATAATAAGTATATACATCAAACTTATTTTTTAAATATTTTGTCATTTTAGAATGTTCCAAAGGAGAACCTGCTAAACCATGTATTATTAAAATTGCTTTTTTCAAATTAAACACCTAGTATATTATAACATAATAAAAAGGTTTTTATTGATTTTTTATTGATTATATGTTATAATAATTAATATTAAAAAAGGGGAGAAAAAATGAACTATAATAGATATAGTAGAAAAAATTTAAATGTATATAATGTTAGAAAGACTTCAAAAACCAAGAAAGTTATAATTTCTATACTTGTTGCATTAGGATTAATCGGAGCATACTTAATGGTTGGTCAAGGAGAATTTGAAAATCACAAGAGTAATTCTACAGAATGTACATTAAATCTTAGTAAATAAAGATACAGTAAATTATTACTGTATTTTTTATTCACTTGTAACCTTAAATATCTTTGTTATTAAGTCTACACTATCAAGTACATTTGAAATTCTATCTGTTGTTCTAAGATGGTATTTCGTCTTCATTTCTTCAACCATATCATCAAATTTCTCAGGATTTCTGTTTAATATTTTATACCAATAAGAGTTTTCTCTGATAAATCTTAAATGCATTGGATTACTTTTAAGTTTCATTTGTATATCAAATCTCATTAGTCACTGTAAAACCTTTCCATTGGATCTAAAGCATTATTGCTATTTTTCTTTTTAGTAGTTTTCTTCTTATTATCTCTTGTCAAATCTTCTAAGAATCCAACTGCCTTTTGAAGAGATGATATATTATTTTGAAATGTTTCTAAATTTATTCCACTTAAACTACTAAGTAATCCCTTTAAATTAAATGAATTTTTAGTTTCAATTTCTTCAGAACTTCTATAGTCTTCCCATACTTTATTATCTTCTCCATACAAGTCATACAATTCATACATTTTTTGCCAAGAAGTTTTACCACTTTTAACTGACAAAGCAAAACTCGGATTTTTAGATATAAAACTCTTAAAATTTTCTTTTTTAGACATAAAACCACCTAATACATTTTATGCAGTTAAATAATTAAAATGTACTAAGCAATTAATAGTAAATAGTCTCTGTTAAATGATAAGGATGATTTTTGTATTCTTCTTTCTTACTAAGTAACCAAATAGAAGTTCCTATACTCATAGATGAAAGTTTTATTCCTTTAGCATTTAAAACTTCTCTTATGAGTTCTACTGCATAAATAGTATTAGCTCTAAGTTCTATTTCCATTTCTGAATCATGTTTGAGTTCTATTTTATTATCTATTAATTTTCTTAACTCATCTGAATATTCAAATATTCCAAATTCTCTTAAAACTTGAGGTAATTTATAATCGGCTCCTGCTAATAAATTAAAAGTATTTTTAATATTATCTTTAATTTGATTTATTGAATTATATAAATCTTCTACAAGTAAATATGCTTTTTTCAAAAAATAAATAGAAACACCTTTATAAATACTAACATCTTTAAAGTTACTAAAATTATCAAGAATTATTTTTAATAATTCTTCATCACTCTTTGCTTGCAAAAATAAATTATATAAATTTCCAACTTTTTCAATTTCTTCTATTAATTCTTTTAATATATCATACCTTTTTCCTAATAAAGGAATAGTAGCAGTACCTCTTAAAATATAATTAAATTCATCAATACTGATGTTTTTTAAATAATTTATATCAAGAATATCTTTATTTTCATTAACTGCCTTAGCAATGGAATTAAAAATTCCAAAATAGCCTGAGTATTCTTTTCCTTCATATTCCATTTTCCACTTTGGTTTTCTCCAAAAACAAAAACTCAATGAATTACAAATAAGAAAGAACAATATTTTCTCTTCCTCTTTTAAAGATTTAATATTTAAGTTTGAACAATGGGCATCTTTTTCTTCATTGCTAATTAATTTTAATATTTGTTTTATATTTTTTTGATTTATTTTTACATGTTTAGAATTTTTTACAACAAATTCAATAGATTTCAAAATATCATCTATCTTAAACATTATTAATCTCCTTATATTTTAAATTCATCAAAGAAGTCACTCATAGTTAAATTCTCAGTTACTTTTTCTTCCTTTATCTTTTCTATAGTTTCTTCAATTTTACCTATAATTTTTAATTTAGTAAATTTAAATATATCAATAATATCACTTTTTGAAATAATACTTCCAGTACTATTTCTATCCATTATATTAATATCACTCGCCTTAATAACTTTTATAGTATCTGTAATTATACCAAATACTGACTTAGATGTACTTAAAAAGGAATATAAAATGTCATATGTTTTTGACTTAGGACTTTTGATTATTAAACTTCCTTTCTTAGCTCTTGAAGTTTTAGAAATTTCTTCTATCTTTACTCTTTTTGATGTGTTTTTATCTGTAAACACTGTTATGTGCTCTTTATCTTGATTATAAACAAAACCTGTTATTACTTTATCACCCTCAGTAAGTTTAATGGCTTTTACTCCACTTGTTTTTAAACCTACAACAGGAATCTCACTTGTATCAAATTTCAAGGCATACCCTTTTTTAGTGATAACCATTGTTTCTTCACTATTAATTCTGCTTACATTTACTACTTCATCATTTTCCCTTAACTTGAACATTGAAATTGGTTTAGAATACCTGCTAACCTGAAAATCCTCTAAAACCATTCTTTTAATCATTCCAAGTTTAGTAAATGCAGTTATATATGAGTTATCAAAATTATTGACTGCAATACTTCTAATTATTGTTTCTCCATCAGAAACCGAAACTAAATTACTAATATGAGATCCAATATCTTTATACTTAAATTCTTCTATTTGATATACAGGAAGATATAAATAATTCCCTAAATTTGTAAATAATAAAATTGTATCAAGATTATTAACCTTGTAAAGACCTTCTACATAATCATATTCTTTTAACCCTGTTTCTTCTTCATTAGATGCATTATATGATTTAATTGAAACTTTTTTAACATATCCACTTTTAGAAATAACAACTATGAAGTCTTCCTTACTTACCATATCAAGTTCATCTATTTTAATTTCACTTATATCATCTTTTATAACAGTTAATCTAGGTGTTGAATATTCTTTTTTAATTTGTTTTAATTCAATCTTTATTACATTTTTTAATATTTCTTCACTACCTAGTATTTCCTTTAATAAAGAAATAGTCTTAGTTAATCTGTCAAATTCTTCTTGTAATAAAGTTACATCAGTATTAGTTAATTTATATAACTGCATCATTACTATGGCTTCAGCTTGTACTTTTGTAAATTCATATGTTTGAATTAAGTTTTCTATTGCATCTGCTTTATTCTTACTTTTTCTAATTAATTTAATTATTTCATCTAATATATCAATGGCTTTTATAAAACCTTCAACTATATGTATTGAAGTTTCTGCATGACGTAAATCATATTTACTTCTTAAAGTAACAACTTGTTTTTCATGTTCAATAAAAGCATCAAGTATTTCTAGTAGTCCTAATTCCTTTGGTCTTCTGTTTACTATTGCAACCATATTAAAATTATAATTTACCTGAAGTTCAGTATTCTTAAGAAGATAATTTATAATTAAATCTTTATTAGCATCCTTTTTTAAATCAATTACTATTTTCAAGTCATCATTTTTATCAGATTCATCTCTAACTTCTATAATTCCATCAATCTTCTTATCTATTCTTATTTCTTCTATTTTCTTTATTATATTACATTTTAAAACATCATAAGGAATCTCAGTAATAGCTAATTGTTCTTTTCCTTTAGATTTTATAAATTCATATTTAGCTCTTACAATTACTTTACCCTTACCTGTTTTATATGCATTAATTATACCTTCTTTTCCCTCCAATATTCCACCAGTTGGAAAGTCAGGTCCCTTAATGAACTCCATAATTGTTTCAAGTCTTGAATTAGAATCTATTCTTTTTATTGTTGCATCAATAACCTCTTCTAAATTATGAGGAGGGATATTTGTTGCATAACCCGCACTTATGCCTATACTTCCATTTACAAGTAAATGTGGAAAATGACTAGGTAATACAGTAGGTTCTAAAGAATAGTCATCAAAAGTAGGTGCCATTAAAACAGATTCTTTTTCTATATCCTTTAAAAGAATATTACTTATCTTTGTAAGTCTTGCTTCTGTATAACGCATTGCTGCTGCAGGGTCTCCATCTATTGAACCATTATTTCCTTGCATTTCAATAAGAGTTATTCTTTGTTTCCACTTCTGACTCATTCTAACCATTGCTTCATATACAGAAGTATCTCCATGTGGATGATAAAAACCTATTACATTACCAACAGTCTTGGCACTCTTCCTAGTTTCCTTGTCAAAAGTATTTTTATCTTTATACATTGAATAAAGAATTCTTCTTTGGACTGGTTTTAAACCATCTCTAACATCAGGAAGAGCTCTATCCTGAATTATATAGCGAGAATATCTTCCAAACCTATCTCCCATTATTTCTTCTAATGAATATTCATGTATCTTTTCAACTATAGTTTTTTCTTTACTCATATTAATCCACCACTTTAAAATTATCTTCCATAGAAAATTCTACGTTTTCCTCTATCCATTCTTTTCTTACTTCAACATTATCTCCCATTAATACAGAAACTCTTTTTTCTGCTAGCATAGCATCATTAATTGCTACTTTAATAATGTTTCTTGTTTTTGGATCCATTGTAGTTTCCCATAACTGGTCAGCATTCATTTCACCAAGTCCTTTGTATCTTTGAATTGAAAAGTTTCCCTTAAATGAACTTTTAAATTCATTTAATTCTTCATTTGATGCAATATACTTCTTATCTTTACCAAATTTAACTAAATATAATGGAGGCATCGCAATATAAAGCATGCCATTTTCAATAAGTTCTTTCATATATCTATAAAAGAATGTTAAAAGTAATACTTGAATATGTGCTCCATCATCATCAGCATCTGTCATTATTACTATTTTCCCATAATTTGATTCACTTGCAGAAAATTCACTTCCTACTCCTGCACCTATAGCATGTACAATAGTATTTATTTCTTCATTTTTAAATAAGTCAGAAATATTGCTTTTTTCAGAGTTAATTACTTTACCTCTTAATGGTAAAATTGCTTGGAAATGCTTATCTCTTCCACTTTTCGCAGTTCCGCCAGCACTATTACCTTCTACAATAAATAATTCTCTAACTTTAGCGTCTTTACTCTGAGCTGGTGTCAATTTTCCCAAAAGCACCTTTTCCTTTTCTCTCTTACCTTTTCCTGCTCTTGCTTCGGCTCTTGCTTTTCTAGCTGCTTCTCTTGCTAATTTACTTTTTAAAATCTTATCTAATATCTTACCGGCACTTTCCTTATTTTCTTCAAGAAAAAAGTTAAGTTTTTCATATACTAGACTTTCTACTATACTTCTTGCCAAGGGTGTACCTAATTTACCTTTAGTTTGACCTTCAAACTGCAAAAGTGACTCTGGAATTTTTAGGCTTATAACTGTTGTCAGACCTTCTCTTACATCAGTTCCCTCTAAAGAATTATCTTTTCCCTTGAGTAAGTTATTATTTTTTACATATTCATTAAATGCTTTGGTTAATGCGGTTTTAAAACCAACTTCATGACTTCCACCATCAGAAGTTTTAATATTATTAACAAATGATAATATATTTTCATTGTATCCTTCAGTATACTGAAGTGCAATATCTGCTATAATTCCACTTCTTTCTCCATGGAAACTTACTACTTTGTGTAAAACCTTTTTATTTTCATTTATATATTCAACAAAAGATACTAGTCCATTCTCATAATGAAATACTGCTTGTTTTCCATCTTCTTCATCATTTACCTCTATTGTTAAATTATCTGAAAGAAAAGCACTTTCTTGCATATGCTCACAAATAGTTGTATAACTAAACTTTGTATTCTCAAATATTTCATCATCTGGTAAAAATGTAACAGTTGTCCCTGTTTTTCTAGTAGTTGCAGTTTGCATCAATGGTTTATCTATGTTACCACCATTTTTAAAACTTATTTCATGTATCTTTCCATCTTTATATATTGTAACTTTAAAATACTTACTAAGTGCATTTACTACACTTCCTCCAACACCATGAAGCCCTCCACTTACCTTGTATCCTGAACTTTCAAACTTTCCTCCTGCATGAAGTACTGTATAAATAACTTCTGGAGTACTCTTTCCACTTTCATGAATTCCTGTTGGAATACCTCTTCCTTCATCTTCTACTGTTATACTTCCATTTTTATTTAAAGTCACTTTTATTAAATTTCCATATCCATTTATTGCTTCATCTATACTATTGTCCACTATCTCCCATACTAAATGATGAAGTCCTCTTCTGTCAGTACTGCCTATATACATTCCTGGTCTTCTTCTAACTGCTTCAAGACCTTCTAATATTTTTATTGATTTTTCATTATATTCTGCCATATATCCTCACTATTTTCATTATACAAGAAAGAAAAAAGACTGTAAAGTCTATAAATCTATTATTTCAATCTTATCTTTTTCATTACTCTTTTTAATTTCCCTGAAATCTAATATCTCAACTCTTTCTCTTTTTGTTTCTTTAGGAACCTCATCATATGTATCATCCTCTGACTTTACAGCCTTATAAGGAACTGTATCATCCTCAGTTTGATATGAATTTGATCTGAATATACTATCAACATCTAAATCTTCATCTTGTGTATTTATATCTTCTTCATTTAACTTCTCTAATTCATCCTGACTCATCAGTATTGGAGTATCCTCAAAAGTTTCCTCTTCCTCTTCTTCTTGTTCAATTGCAACTTTTCTTTTATATTTATATTTTCCATATGATAATAAAGGTATAAATACATATGGCAAAAAAATCATGCCAAGCAAAAATGGAAATGAAGTATTAAATAACTTATATAATTTGTAACTTATTTTAATAATAAGAAATATATTAAGTATTGGAAATAAAAACAATAAAAAGTAATATATAGGTAATTCAGTAATTTGAATTAAAATAAATAAGTTATATATTGGAATTAAAGCTTCACTTGCTTTCTTATTAGCCTTTTTATATAACTTTATGCCAAATGCTGTAAAAATTAAAGAAAATAACATTGAAATCATTATGAATATAATATAGAATCTAAGTATAAACTCCATAGTATCTAAAGTAACACCAAACATAATTCCAACTCCTTTACTCTTCTATGATAATAATACATTAAACAACTATTAAAATCAATTTATTTTAATAATTTCTAAAAAATAGTTGCATAATTCCTTAAAATATTGTAAAATAATTTAGTC
>CAZMCS010000050.1:0-7748 GCA_964565085.1 uncultured Muribaculaceae bacterium
TGTCGAGAACGCCATTTTGATAATAAAAGTCTAGTATTTACTAGATTTTTTATTTACATATTTATATAAAATTTACATCTTTTTCTTTTATTGAATGAATACTTTATAATATAATTATATATGAGGAGATAATAAATGCGAAGAAAAAATAAAGGAAAAAGATTATTAATAATTTTTGTTATATTAGCGATTATATCTGCATTAGGATATCTTGCAGTAGTAAAATTTGATGTAATTGATAAAGTTTTTAATAATGTTGAACAAACAAAGGAAAAAGAGAAAGAAGAGATAATTTCAAAATTAAAGATATTAGATGAAGATTCTGATACTAGACCTGTTGCAGTTATGATTAATAATAATCACTCAGCTTGGCCTCATGCAGGACTTCAGGATGCTTTTTTATGTTATGAAATAATTGTTGAAGGTGGTATTACAAGATTATTAGCATTATTTAAAGATGTTGAAACAGCTAAAATAGGCTCAGTTAGAAGTGCAAGACACTATTATTTAGATTATGCTTTAGAAAATGATGCAATTTATGTACACTTTGGTCATAGTGATAAAGCACTTTCTGATATTAAGTCTCTAAAAATAAATAATATAAATGGACTATATGATGATAAATGTTTTTGGAGAGATACTACATTAAATAAGTCATATGAACATACTGCTTTTACAAGTATGGAGAAAATAAATAGTACTATAAAAAAGAAAAAATATAGAAATACAAGTAATGAAGATTGGCTACTTAATTATAGTATTGAAGAAATTGATTTATCTTTAAATGAATTTTCACAAAGAGCAGATGAAGTAGTGATAGAGTATTCTAAATATCAAACTACTAAGTATATTTATGATGAAGAAGAAAAGGTTTATAAACTTTATATGTCTAATAAAGAACATAAAGATGCAATTACTGGAAAGCAATATACAGTTAAGAATATTATTACATATAAGGTAAAGAACAGTACTATGGATAGTTATGGAAGACAGGATTTAAAGAATATTGGTTCAAATACAGGATATTTTATAAGTAATGGTTATGCTGTTGAAATAACTTGGACTAAATCTAGTAGATCAGGTCAAACTGTATATAAATATAAAAATGGTGAAGAAATTACTTTGAATGATGGAAATACATGGATTCATATTCAACCTACAGATAAAAAATTAAATATAATAAGTAATGTAGTAGAAGAATAAATTCATATAAAAGAAGAATAAATTAATATATTTTAAGCATATAATATAAGGAAAATAAAAAAAACTTGATAATTTAAAAATAAGATGTTAAAATTAAATAAGATAAGGAGGCTGTAGATATGGATAGTTTTTTAGATTTTTTAACAGATAACTATACTTATTTTCTAATAGCTGCAGGTGTATTATTACTTGCTCTAATTGGATTGATTGTAAGTGGAAGGAATAAAAAGAAGAAAGAGGAAAATGTTAATTTTGAAGAAACCCCTGTAGATAATACAATTACAGTTAATGAACAACCTACAACTGTGAGTGAAAACTCAGCGCCAGCACCAATAGTAAATGCTGTGCCTGAACCAATTGCTCCAGCACAGGAACAATCAACACCTGAAACGATTACATTGGAAACTCAAACACCAGTTGAACCTGCTCCCGTAGCAAGTCCCACTGATTTTAATAATAATGTTTCAATTCCACCTACAGAACCTACTGTTCAAACACCAGATGAACCAATTATACAAATAAATCCTACAGAGAATAATAGTTTTAATGCAAATCAAGATAATAATACTATATAGTTTACACAGTTTATAAAAAGATATAGATAATATATCTTTTTTGTTGTATAATTTAAGTGTATGTGAATAAAAAGGAGTGATTTTTTATGACTCTTACATCCATATTTAATATAATTACTAAAGTAATGGATATTGCTGTAATTTGGATAATGTTTTACTATTTATTAAAATATTCAAGAAATAATTTAAAAATAATTTTAATATTTAAAGGAGTTGCTATAATAATTCTTTTAAAGATTTTAAGTAATTTCTTGAATTTAAATACAGTTGGTATTTTAATTGAATATATTATTAGTTGGGGACCACTTGCATTGGTAATTGTTTTTCAACCCGAGATTCGAACAGTACTTGAAAGTTTAGGTAGAAGTCAACTTTTAGGAAGACATAAAACACTTACAGTTGATGAAAGAGAAAAAGTAGTTTATGAAATAATGCAAGCAGTTGAATATTTAAAGAAAAATAGAATTGGTGCCTTAATGGTTATAGAAAGAGATTACAGTTTATATCAGTTTATAGAACCGGCAAATAAGATTTATGCAGATATTAGTAGTGAATTGTTAATATCAATATTTTTTCCAAATAATCCGTTACATGATGGTGGAGTTATAATCCAGGGTGATAGAATTACTTGTGCTGGAGCGGTATTTCCTACTAGTATAAATCCAACCATTTCTAAAAGACTTGGTACAAGACATAGAGCAGCACTAGGTGTTGCAGAGATAAGTGATGCAATAGCAATAATGGTTTCTGAAGAAACAGGACGTGTTAGTCTAGCAGTTTCTAATGAACTTAATTATAATTTATCTGTAGATGATGCAAGAATGATGCTTTTGGAAGAATTACAACCTAAAAAAGATATGTTTTATGATGCAGATGAAGAATTAGATGAAGAAAGTGAAGGTGATACTGATGAAAAAAATAATTAATAGTATTACCAAATTTATTGCAGTAGTATCTAAAGCAGTATATAAGCTTGTTGATAAAATAATTATTACTCCAGTTAGTAAATTTGTATATTTTTTAATTGATAAGATAAATTCTAAACCTGGTAAGTTTGAAAAGATTTTAAATAGACCAAATAATTTACTTTTTATATCATTAATATGTGCATTTGCAACATTTATGGTAATAGATCAAAAAATTATTTCTTTGGTTGAGACGGAAGCAAAAGTACTTACAAATCAAAAAATAGAAGTAGAATATAATGAAGAAACATATGTTGTAGATGGAATTCCTAATTCAGTGGATATTGTATTAATGGGAAGAAAGAGTGACTTATATCTTGCAGGTCAACTTGTAGATCATAAAATATCACTAGATTTAAGTGATTTAGGAGCTGGAACTCATAAAGTAAATTTAAAATATAATAATCCAATAAATACACTTGATTATAAACTGGATCCTTCATATGTTACAGTTATTATTTATCCAAAAGTTAGTGAAGTTAGAACATTGACAATTGATGTATTAAATCAAGATAAATTAAATGAAATATTGATAGTAAGTAGTGTAACATTAGATAGAGATGAAGTTATTATTAAAAGTAATAAGGAGAAATTAAATAAAGTTGCTTCAGTAAAAGCAATAGTGGATGTCAATGCATTAAATGCGGCATCGGCCGGAACTTATACACTTGATAATGTAAAATTAGTGGCATATGATGAAAAGGGAACTGAAATAAAAAATATAGAGATTGTACCTGAAAATGTAATTGCTACTGTAGTGATAACATCTCCAAGTAAGGAAGTTCCAATAAAAGTAGTACCAGTAGGTGAAGTAAGTTCTGGAAGTGCGATAGGTGCGATTACATCAAGTGTAAATAAAGTTACAATATACGGTGAAGAAAATATATTAAAAACAATAGAAAATATTGAAGTTGAAATTGATGTAAATGGATTAAACACTGATAAGACTTATCAGACAGAAATTAAGAAGCCATCTGGAATACGTTCAATAAGTGCTACTACAGTAACAATAAAAGTTGTGATGGAAAAAGAAACTTCAAGGGAATTCCCAGATATAAGTATTGAAAAAGAAAATTTAGGTGCAGGATTACGAGCAATAGGAGCCAGTGAAGCAGATACAAAAGTAAATGTAATTGTAAAAGGTGTTTCAAAGTTATTAGATGCTTTAGAAACAACAGATATAAGAGCTTATGTTGATTTGACAGATTTGGATGTTGGAACTTGGGAAGTACCTGTAATAGTAACTGGAACAGATTTAAAATTAAGTTATTCTTCTAAAACTCAAAAAGTAACTGTAGTAATAACAAAAATACAATAAATAAAAAATAGTATCAATTGCTTGATACTATTTTTTATAATCGTGATGATCATGATGAATTGGAGACAATAGAAGTCCAATGTTAATTATTCCGGCTAGTCCTATAAGAGAATATATTAGATTTGTCATTAATTCTCCATCTCCAAAGAGAGCTACAACTAAATCAAAATCAAATAATCCAACTAATCCCCAATTAAGTGCACCTATAACTGTTAGGGTTAGGGCTACTTTTTGTAATGTTTCCATAATTCCTCCTCATTAATAATAGTTTAGACATTTTAATTGTTTTTATTCATATTTAATATATATATCCATATAATTTAATGTAAACTATAAAGGAGGGTTTTTTTGAAAAAAGTTTTATTTATACTGATAGCTTGCCTAATATTTACTGGTTGTAATAAGTTTGACTCAAATGACGCGCTTGAAAAATTCAATAAAAAGATAGAAAGCACTAGTGCATATAATTTAGAAGGAACAATGGAAATAGTAAGTAATGAGGAAAAATACTTATATGATGTGGATGTATCATATAAAGAAGGAGATTATTATAAAGTAAGTTTAGTTAATACTGAAAATTCTCATGAACAGATAATTCTTAAAAATGAAGATGGGGTATATGTAATAACACCTGCATTAAATAAAAGCTTTAAATTTCAAAGTGAATGGCCAAATAATAGTTCTCAAACATATATTTTAAAATCTCTATTTAATGATATAAAAAATGATTCTAATAGAAACTTTGAACAAGTTGATGATAAATATGTATTTACATCAAAGGTTAATTATCCAAGTAACAGTAATTTAGTAAATCAGAAAGTAACTTTTAGTGATAAGATGGATGTAGAAAAGGTAGAAGTATTTAATAATGAAAATGTAGCTCAAATCACACTAATTGTAACAAATGTGGATTACAAAAGTGAATTTGAAAAGGAATACTTTAGTCTAGATAGTAATGTTGATGATGACTGTTGTGAAAAAAATGAGACAACCGGAGCAATTGATGAAATAATTTATCCAATGTATATACCAAGTGGAACATCATTTAAAGATGAAGAAGTTATAAAGAATGGAGATTCAGAAAGAGTAATACTTACATTTACAGGTGAAAAACCTTTCATAATGGTAGAAGAAGTTGCTAGTATTTCTAAAGAACATGAAGTAATTAATGCTCCAGGTGACCTAGTATTTTATGAAACAATTTTAGGTTCTATAACAGATACTTCACTTAACTGGACTAAGAATGGGATAGATTATTATATAATAGGTCAGAACCTTACAGAAGAAGAAATACTTCAAATAGCATCTTCAACTTCAACAGTAGCACTTACAAAATAGAAACAAATAGTTTCTATTTTTTTAATTTTTTGTTATAATTTTAAAGGTGATATAAATTGAAAAAAAAGAAAAAGAATTTATCTTTAAAGATAAGTACTAATAATGAAACTGAAAGTTTGTTAAAAACTGTAATAGCAGTATTTGTATGTTTTCTTTTTGTCTATGGATTTATTATGTTACTAAATAGATATGGAGTATTTGAAAAGGGTTATGAAGCACCAAATAAAAAAGAAACTGAAATTTCATATGAATACATATTAGCAGGAACAATATTTAATAGAATGGATAATGAGTATTATGTAGTATTTGATAAGTTTGAAACAGAGAAATCAAATATATATTTAAAATATATAATAGATAGTTCTAGCGTAAAAATTCCTATATATAAGATAAATATGAATATAGAGGCTAATTCACAATATTATAGTGATGTTTCAAATCCAAAGGTACAAAAAGTAAGAGATTTAAAAATAAAAGATGTAACATTAATAAAGATAAAAAATGGAAAAAATGTTCTTTATCTAGATGATATTGAAGAAATAAAAAATGAATTAATAAAATAGCACTAAAAAGTGTTTTTTTTATTCAATTTTAATGTTGCTTCTCTTATGTTTTCAATAGCTTTAATATCTTGTGAAGCTGGTAATTCATCTGTATTTAAAGAGTAGATTCTGTCTATCTGATTAATATTTACATTCATATTTTTAAACATCCAGTTAGTAAGTATAATTGCGTAATCTGGTGAACCATTTCCTCCACCAGTTAAAATTAAAATTCCGTTTTTTTCTTTTAGTTTTATAGGTTTGTTTAAAAAATTTTTTGAAGCATAATATACTTGAAATCTACTTGCAATGTTAACTAAAGGACCAGGAACTCCTGACATATATACAGGAGACGCAATAATAACATTATCGAAATCATCATTATAAATGATATTCATTTTATCATCTTTAATGCATTTTCCATTTTCCCAACAATCTCTACAATCATTACAAGATTTTATCTTATCATAAAAAGCTGAGAGTTCAATAATATCAGGTAAATATTTTTTTGCTTCATTTAGTAATATATCTGTATCTCCATTTTTTCTTCCAGAACCATTTATTATTAATGTTTTCATAGCACTACCTCTTAATAAATTATACATTAAAAACAGATAAAAAAACAAGAACATTAATTCTTATTTATTTTATTTATTCTTTTTGATAGTTCTTATTTCTTTAGTAGATAGTCTAACTTTTTTACCATCAACTACAGTTGTTTGTAAATTTACTTTTTGTGTCATTCTAGTAGCCTTTAATGAAAAAGGTCTATTATTTCCACTCATATTTTTTCTACTTGATATATTTTTAGCCATTATTCTTCCTCCTTGAAATCTCTATATAATTTATCACATTATTCTTATTAAGTCAATAAATTTATGATAATGCTTTATATTTAAATCAAAACAGTTATAATTAATTTAACTTTAATGTTATAATTATATTATGGTGATTATATGCATTATGTTCCATTAAATATAAAAACTAATTATCAGTTATTAGGAAGTTTAATTAGAATTGATGAGTTAATTTCATATGCTTTAAATAATAATATAGAAGTTTTAGGAATTACTGATTCTAATATGTTTTCATGTATTGAATTTTATAATGCATGTATTAAAAATAATATTAAACCTATTATAGGAATAGATTTAGCTTTAAATAAAGAAAGATTTATATTGTATGCTAAAGATTTTGAAGGTTATAAAAACTTATGTAAGATAGTTACTGAAAAGAATTTAGGTGATATAAGTTATAAATTCTTAAAAGAAAATAATAAAGGTCTTATATGTGTTTGTTCTTATGAACACATTGATTCTTTTAAAACATTAAGTGATATTTATGAAGATATATATATATCTTATAAATCAAAGGAGCAGAAGTTAAATGCGCTTTTAACTACTAAAAATGTTGTATATTCTAGGGAAATATTATATTTAAATGAAAGTGATAGTGAATATCTAAAATATCTTTATATGATAAGAGATGGAAAGACAATAGAAGATAAACTAGAGTATAAAAGTGACTTTCATAATTTAGATTTTGAAGTTGATGCATTGGAAATGGAAACAACATATAAATTCAGTAAACTTATAAATTTAGAATTCCCAAAATTTAAGTTTAATCTTCCAAAGTATAGTGAAAAAGATTCAACGCTTTTACTTAGAAGTTTATGTAAGAAGGGTATAATAAAGCGATTAAATGGAAAAGTAACTAAAATATATTCGGATAGGTTACTTTATGAACTTAGTGTTATTGAAAAGATGGGCTTTGTTGATTATTTTTTAATAGTTTATGATTTTATTTT
>CAZMCS010000051.1:0-7469 GCA_964565085.1 uncultured Muribaculaceae bacterium
CCTTATGTGGTATTTGGATTATTTTATTTACTCACTTTTATTCTTTATTTTCTTCTTTGTTTTCTTCTGCTTCAGTAGTTTCTGACTGTTCAGTAGTTTCTACTTCAGGCAATTCAGTTGTTTCAGCCATAGCTTTTGCTTCAGCTTCCATAGATGCTAACTCACTTTCAAGTTTATGCATTTCTTCTTCAGCTTTTTGAGCTTCTTGAGCTTGTTCTGCAAGTTCTTGATCATTAACACCTTTAATTGCAATTCCCATATTTCTTGCTGTACCTTCAACTATTTCCATAGCTTCCTCAATATTATATGCATTTAAATCAGGCATTTTGATTTCAGCTATTTTCTTTAAGTCTTCTTTGCTAATAGTAGCAACTACTTGGTTAGCACCTTTAGTACTTCCCTTTTGTACTCCAGCAGCTTTAAGCAGTAATGATGCAGTTGGTGGAGTCTTTAATACGAAATCAAAACTTCTATCTTCATATACAGTTACTTCAGCCGGTACTACATCGCCCATTCTATCTCTAGTAGCTTCATTATATTTTGAACAAAAATCTTGTAAATTAATTCCAAGAGGTCCAAAAATAGTTCCAACTGGTGGAGCCGGTGTTGCTTTACCTGCTTCTATTTGAATTTTAATTACTTTAGCTATTTTCTTTGCCACGAAAAACACCTCCTATTAGTATATTTTTTTCGCGAGTGGTTAAGCGATAATCCAAGATCTCCCACTTTTTTTGATTTATAAATAAAATCAACTAATTCATAATATCACAAATATATTCATTTTACAAACATTTTATGATTAATTTATATAATATTTTTTTCTTTTAATATTTTCATAACTTTTTTATTAAATTTATAAAATTCACTGTAATGTTTAGCTTTTTCATAAATCTCTTTATATTTTATCAATAATTCTTCAATTAAATTAGAATTATCTTTATAATAATAAGAATAAATATGTACTCCAGAAGCATCATGAATATTTATTATAATTTCTTTATTATCAAATATAATAAAATCATTTATTCCATCTGTAGTTTTAGAATCTTTTATACATCTTATATTTTCACCATTTTTTTCATTAACTAAATAATAATACATTTCATACTTTATATAATCACTCAATGGTTTTTCTAAAATATGCAGTCTTCTTATATCTAAATTGCTTATCTTTCTTAATTCTTTTGGCCAATCATTAGAAAACTTTATTAAATTTTCAATTAGTTTTTCATACTTATTGTTTATAAAATCATTATAAACTTCATCTATATCACACTCATAGTATTGTTCAACTTCTAATTTATAAAAAGATTTCTTAATTTTTTTCCAAGATTTATTAAAAACCTTATCTAATTCTTCTGGAGTATCTATATAAGTTGATTTTTCTATTATTTTTTCTAATATATCTTTCATATTAATTCTTACTAATTTGTATTAATTCAACTTCAACTGGTGTTTCTTGACCAAATAAATCAATTAATACATTTAATTTTTGATTTTCTAAATCAACTGTTTCAATTTTTCCATACATACCTTTAAATGGTCCATCAATTATAGTAATTGAGTCTCCAGGTTTTACATCAGTATTAATATCTAACTTAGCACTTCCATCATTCGCAAGTATCTTGTCAATTTCTTGTGGCAACAATGGTGTTGGTTTAGCACCTCTACCAGAAGAACCAATAAATCCAGTTACTCCAGGAGTATTACGTACAACATACCATGCCTCATCACTCATAATCATTTCAACAAGTACATATCCTGGGAATACTTTTCTTACCTTTTCTTTTTTAACTCCATCTTTTATTTCAACTTCTGTCTGTTCTGGAATTATAACACGGAATATATTGTTTTCCATACCCATTGATTCAGTACGCATTTCCAAATTTGCTTTAACTTTGCTTTCATGTCCTGAATATGTATTAACAACATACCATAATTTTTCGCCTTCCATTATTTAATCACATCCCTTAAAAACGCAAATAAAACATCAAGTACATAAAAGAAACCTCCAAAGAATAAAATCATACTTATAGTAGTCACTGAATACTTTAAAAGTTCCTTTCCCTTAGGCCAATGTGTCTTAACTGCTTCTTTTTTTACACCATGGAAGAAAGATTTAATTTTCATACTATTTCTCCTTCAAAAAAAAACACGCTTTCGTGTAATTAAATAATATCATATTTAATTATATTACGCAAGTGTTTTTTTATATATTTAATGTAAGATTTTGGATATCTTTCTTTTGTTTGCTATATAAGAATATTAATTCAAATATATATGCTAAATATAATTCATCTATATTTCCTTTAAAATATTCATTATTACACATAATTACAATTAGTTGTTTTTTTAAAGAATTATTTGGAATTAATTCTTCTGATAAATCTATTTCAATTTCATCTAAATCTATTTTATTATCTTGGTCGTACACAAATGAATTTTGTATTAATCTTAAAGCAACATTGGCAATAATAGTATAATTAATTATATATAAATCACCCGGCATATTTTCTTCTAATTTATAATAAATTGGTTTTAACTCTAATAATGTTTTACATAAACATGCAGTAATTAAGAAGTTATCAGGATTACCTTTAATTCGTGTTAAAACACATCCTTCAAAATATTTTAGAAAAGCACTTTTATAAAGTTTACATAATTTTTCAACTTTACTTTCTGCTTTATATCTATCCAAAACATAATTAGGAATAGAATTCATAGCTTTTTCACTTTCTTCTTTGATTACTTTATCATAATAATCAAAATCTATTTTATGCTTATTATTTGCCATATTATTTCTCCTTCTCAAATAATATTTTAACATAACATAAAAAAAAGTAAAGTTTAAGTGAATTTAAACAAAAAAAGTAAAAATATATAATTTTTACTTTAATGTTCTTTTAAATATTTCTTCACCATAAATTTCTATTGAATCGTAAAGTGAAACTTTTTTTGCTTTCCCTAGTAAATTAGAATCTATATATTTATAACTACCGTCTCCACCAAACATGACATAACCTTTGGCTGTTAAATATACCATTTGATAAAAGCTTCTAAGATCAGTATTATCTTCAGAATATATAGTTTTACCATTTTTAAATTCTTTACCAGAAGTGGCAAAACCAATTTTCTTTATATCTTCATCTCTTACAGAATAATCAGTTATTAATATATTTTTTGCAGTTTTATTATATAATTCTCTAATTTTTTCTGAAATGAGCGGATGAAAACGATCAGTTGAAAATGTTATTCTTGCATGGTTGTTGGTATTGTCTATTATCATCTTTTTTAAAATTTCTTCATTGTCTTTATATTCTTTTTGAAGTCTTTTTATCATTTTTAAATTGTAAAACTCATTATATCTATTAAAAGCTTCAACTATTTCTGGGACAAATATTTGACCATTTGTTGTCATCGATACAAGATAAACACTTTTATCTTCTTCTATAATTTTATCAATAGTATAAATTATTACATCTGGATTTAAAGTTGGTTCCCCCCCAGTAAAACAGATACTATCAATATATCTAAATTCATAGCCTTTACTTTGAGTATCAAAAAAATCATCCACATACTTTCTTGACATATTAATATTTTGAGCTTTACCTCTCATACATAAATCTTTACATTTTTTACTGTTGCATCTTCTAGTTACTTCGAATCCAACTCCTAAACATAAATCTAATTTTTTCATATTCAAAACCCCTTTTTGAATGGTTTATTATTATATCAAATATTAGAAAAAAGTCAATTCAATTAAAAAGAGACTCTATCTAGTCTCTATAATTAATTTAATTGCTGTTCTCTCTTCACCATCTATAATGATGTCAGAGAATGCTGGGGTACATATGAGATTCTTACCCAGAGGTGCTACAAACCCTCTTGCAATTGCAACTGCCTTTATTGCCTGATTGAGTGCTCCAGCACCTACTGCTTGAACTTCAATGTTGTCTGAATTCTCTCTAAAAATATTTGCGATTGCTCCAGCTACCTTTTGTGGAATACTTTTACTTGAAACTTTAATAACTTCCATTTTAACCCCCTTTAGTAAGTTATATGAATTTAAGTGTTTTAATAAAACAAAAAAATTACTTCTTAGTAATTTTTTTATAATCTAACAATACTAGAATAATTGGTTCAAATAAACTTATTAGTCCAAAGACAATAAAGAAATATCCATAGACTATTAATTGAAAGAAATATTGATTAGTTAATATATATCCGCTGATAATACCTGCTAAAACAAGAAATAATGTCACAATTGATTTTACTTCACATTCAATCCCCTTATTTTTATAATGTCTAAATATATCAATACTCTTTACTATTACTACTAAAGTAATAAATACAAATAAACTAACTCCTAAGCATATCATTGATTTTATATCACTTACATAATATAAAGACCCTGCCATAATCGCACTTGAAAGAGATAAAAATAACTTTTCATAATTTTGCTCTTTTCTATACAAAAAGTATGAAACTAAAAGTATCGCAGATAATATATAGAAGAAAGTCATTATAAATATTATATGATTACTGATTTTTCCAAAAGACATTGCTACCATTACTATTCCTAATATTAATATAAGAAAGTAAGTAACAATATCTATTAAATAATTAAGTTTTATTTTTTTCAACTTTATCATATAATTCTCCTATAATAATTTTATCTAAGATGTTGTAATGTGTCAATTAATTTCATCTATTTTAGAAATTATAATTTTTAATCTGTTTTCTTCAGATATCAATTTTTCTTTTTCTTCATTAACTATATCTTTAGGTGCTTTATTTATATAATTCTCATTATTTAATAAAGCTTTTCTTTTATTAATTGATGTTTTAAGTATATCCTTTTCTTTTAATAAATCTGAATATAAATCTAAAGAATTCTCTTTTTTATTAAAATAAATATCTATATTTATTAAATCTGAAATATAATTTATCTTACATGATTCTTCTTTATTTAATATTTTATCATCTACTTTAAGCATACTCTTAAATATAGGTAAAAGCTTTAAATCTGTATTAATTATTATCTCACATTCTTTAGGAATATTATTTGAAACTTTGAAATTTCTAATTAAAGTTATTTGATTTATTACTTTATCCATTAAATCTTCTGATTCTTTAAATATATGTTCCTTATTATATTTTGGATATTCACTTATCATAATGGAGATTTCTTTATATGGTAACATTTGATATATTTCTTCTGTAACATAAGGAATAAATGGATGAAGTAATTTCAATATAGAAGTAAGTACTAATAGAAGGGTACTCTTTGTTGTGTTATTATCTAAAGATTTTTTAGATAATTCAATATACCAATCACAATATATATTCCATGTAAACTCATATATTTCACTTCCAACATTATTAAATGAGAACTTATCCATATTTTTTCTTACTTCCTTGATAGTCTTATTTAATTTAGTAAGAATCCATTCATCTTCAAGAGATAAATTATTTAATGTAAAATCATTTTCATTAAAGTTTTCTAAATTTAATAAAACATATCTAGAAGCATTCCAAAGTTTATTTATAAAGTTCCAAGATGATTTAAGTTTCTCCTCATCAAATCTTAAATCCATTCCTGGAGCAGAGGAAGTTGTAAGATAAAATCTTAAAGCATCTGCTCCATAAAGATCAATAAGTTGCATTGGATTTATACCGTTGTTTAAACTTTTACTCATCTTACGTCCAAGATTATCCCTAATTAATCCATGTACTAAACAATATTCAAATGGACTTTTATGATTAAATTCTACTGAAGTAAATGCCATTCTCGCTACCCAGAAGAAAATAATATCATAACCCGGTACTATTACATTAGTTGGAAAATATCTTTTAAAATCTTCAGTTTCTTCCGGCCATCCAAGAGTACTAAAAGGCCAAAGTGCACTACTAAACCATGTATCAAGTACATCTTCATCCTGCTTCCATCCTTCTTCATTTGGCGCTTTACTACCAACATAAATTTCTTCATTTTTGTACCATGCGGGAATTCTATGCCCCCACCACAATTGACGAGATATACACCAGTCATGTACATTCTCCATCCAGTGATTTAATATTTTTTCAAATCTCTTAGGTATAAATTTTATTTTATCATCAGTCTTTTGATTATCTAATAAATTCTTTGCAAGTTCATCCATTTTGACAAACCATTGCATTGAAATATAAGGTTCTACTACTACATCAGTTCTTTCAGAATGACCCACAGAATGAATATAATCTTCTGATTTTGTTATTAAATTTTCTTCTTTCAAGCACTCTATCATTTTCTTTCTTGCATCTATTACATTCATTCCATTAAATTCATTAGTATTTTCATTTAATGTTCCATTTGGATTTAAACAATTTATAATTTCTAAATTATGTCTTTTTCCAATTTCAAAGTCATCCATTGAATGTGCTGGAGTTATTTTTAGTGCTCCTGTTCCAAAATCTATTAAAACTGATTCATCTGCGATTACAGGAATTAATCTTTTAATGTGTGGAACATATACTTTTTTACCAATATTATTAATATGTTTAGGATCTTTTGGATTTACTGCAACTGCTATATCACCAAATATTGTTTCGGGTCTAGTTGTTGCAACTTCAAGAAATTCATTTTTATCTTCAAAATAATATTTCAAATAATAAAGTTTTGTTTTTTCTTCCTTATATATTACTTCCTCATTAGAAAGTGCTGTCATAGCTTCAGTATCCCAGTTAATAATTCTTTCACCACGATAAATTAATCCTTTATTATATAGAGTAACAAAAACATGTTTAACTGCATTATTTAGTCCCTCATCTAAGGTAAATCTTTCTTTACCATAATCTAAAGCTAAACCCAATTTAGCCCATTGACTTCTTATAATATGAGCATGTTCTTCTTTCCATTTCCAACATTCACTCAAAAAACCTTCTCTTCCAAGTTCATATTTATCTATTCCTTCTTGTTTTAATTTTGAAACTACTTTTGATTCAGTTGCTATAGCTGCATGGTCCATACCAGGTAGCCAAAGTGTATCAAAACCATCCATTTTCTTATAACGGATTATTATATCTTGAAGAGTAGTATCCCAAGCATGTCCTAAGTGTAAGTTCCCTGTTATATTAGGTGGTGGAATTACAATACAAAAAGGCTCTTTTGAAACATCTCCACTTTCAAAAAGTTTATTATCTAACCAATATTTATATTTTCCATCTTCTACTGTCTTATAATTATATTTTTTTTCTAACATACATAACTCCTCTTTCTTAAAAAAATAAAAGCACTCACTAAGGAGTGCATAATTACACGGTACCATCCTACCATTTTCTTAATTGTTATAACGGATTTATCCGGAAATTTCTTACTAAACTCAGAAATTCAACTCACAAGCTACTTTCAGAATAATTGTTTATTAGTTTTCACCAAACACTAACTCTCTATAAAACTCTTATTCTTACTTCTCTTGTTCTCTGTTTTT
>CAZMCS010000052.1:0-7418 GCA_964565085.1 uncultured Muribaculaceae bacterium
GCTGGTTAATCAGATAGTATCATAGTCCCTCAAATAAAATCCATATCACATATTCAAGGAGTCTTTATGTATAAGTCAGCTTATGACCGTCTCTGTTCCGCTGTCCGTACTCGTGATGAATCCGGAATCTCACGTGCCGCCAATGACCTGACCGTTCGGGGAATTGTCAAGGATGCCGAATTGACCGAACACCTTGAACGTATCGACGGCAAGCTCAGCAAGCTGTCAGGTGTCCTGTCGTACAAGACCAGACAGTTCAGTCACCCGACCGAACGTACTGGGCACCGTGACCGTAACACCCTTCAGTCACTTCAGTCAGACATCGCTGACTTGACTGAAGATGTCCGGATACTCAACCGTCTTCATAATGTCGTTGCAGCGGAACTCAACCGTCGCGGTGTTGTCGTCGCTGCCATGACTGAGGAACGTCATACCTTCAGTCGGACTGTGGTTCATGCGTAACATGAGGGAGGAATACCTTAAAGGGTTCCTCCCTGAATCAGCTTTCGATTTTATTGATCAAGTCGGCGCAATGACAGAAGAACGTCATTGCGATATAGATACTTTTGAAGTGGAGGTGCATCATGACAATCATAGAGAAGATAGTTAATTATTTCTACGGTACTGAAACAGATACTATCCCAGCTCTTACATAATACACACCACTTCCTGAACCTCCCCGTAACTTCACAGTTTATCCGGCTGATGATACGGTTCATCTCAAGACAGTAATAGTCGGTGCCATGCTTGAAGAAAGACACACTGACATATCCATAACGGTTAATGAAAGGATATTCAATGGCAACTCCTAAAAAGAAAATTAAAGTAGGTCGCATCATTGCGATTATTCTTATGGTCATCGGCGGTTACACTGTCGCATATAACGCTGTCACACTTACCTATGAACTCAGTCGGTCAGTCATCAAGACCGTTGCAAGTCATAACTGGAATCCTCTTCTAAAAATTTAACCTTCAACCATGAAAGGGGTTTCATATGTTCAAGAAACTCGGTTCCCTTGTTGTCTTATGTCTTATCGTCATCGGCACAATAAACTTTGTGTCGTTAAATAAGCCGTTCTTTTCATCCGTTGGTGATGTCGTATCAAAGAAACCCGCTGCAGAGATTCCAAGTGGTATCATCCATGAGGTGTTCAATCATCAGTGGAAGTTCATACAGTCGTAATGCAGAGTGATGCGGATTATGGGGAGGCAAGTGTAAAGACTTGCCAGTATTCCACCAGTGATGAAAAGATCACAAATAATCCGCAGTAATGCACTGCAACAATCCTCTTGTTGCACCGGTCACAAGTCCGGAAACATATCCACATAACATATTCAAAGGAGCCTTACTATGGCACGCTCAAAACGTTCAGCAGATTCAAAAGTTAATGCAATCCTCGATGACCTTGACCTCAATCGTCTTGAAGTAACAGAAGACGTACCGGAAGAGTATGATTACTTTCAGGAACCGGTTAACGAAATGCGTGAAGAGCGCTCTGTTCTGGAAATCATCGTTCAGGGATGTCTGCTCAGTCGATAACATACATGAGGGGGAACATGATTCCCCCTTCACTTTTTCAAGGAGTTCAACTATGAAACAACATAAATCTTTGTTTCTCGATGAAATTAATGGAATAAAAAAGCCATCAATATCATCAGAACGTGACACAGTAATTTCATCAGATGACATCACCAACCTTACAATACTTCTCAATACAACAAACGATGTCAATGAATTCATTGGAGCGATAGCATGAGATACCCAACACCAAGCCCGGATGTAAGTCAACCGGGGTTCTCTGAACAATTGATCGAAGACCTCATGGAGGTAATGAGTATCCGCGATGGTGTTAAGTATACATCGTATACTCTTCTCCGGTTCAGTCGTCCCGCTGTATGCCTTAAGACTGATAAAGGTGATCAGAAAACAATCACAGCAGACAATGCCCGATCAATCATGAGGGAGGAACGTCATGGAGAGTGTTGAAAGTGATAAGGGTCCGACTCTTAAAGACTGGGTCGAATTCATTCTGTGCATAGCAGTAATGTCTGGTATCGTAACCTTATTAATAGCGGTGGGAAAATGATAAGAAAAATTATGATTGTAGTGTTGTCGGTTCTGTGTGTAGCTGTTGCTCAGAATCGTGACTTTCCTTTGAGTAATACAGACAATCCCGCATACTTTCAGTTGCTGGGATCATCTAAAGTTCTTATGTCCGTTAATACAATCCTCGAAAAAGTTATTGCCACATACGGGGATCAGAGAAGTTCACAGTATGTCCAACAAGCTGTGTTGTTATGCTCCATAGATAGGAACCTTGATGCTGATGAAGACGTGATTACTGGGATAAAAGTATTCACTGATCGCTATGGACTTCTTCAGGTAACCGTAACAATAAAAGACGGTAACAGCTTCACAGTAACAGTCAATGAATTGATTCGTCGTAAACATCAAATCTCGGAGGAATAATATGAACAAGTCAGCGATATCAATTATCAGTGCGGAAAAATTAGGTGTCCCTGTCACTGAACTCCTTCCAAACGGAAACAAAATCAAGTATAAGATCAAGAATGGTACCGCCTATCATTTCGATACTCCGGATGTAATCGTTAACATCATCGAAGAAGCTCGTCAGAGTAACCGATCCATACGTTTGCGGTTCTGCTTCGGTGATGTAGAAACAGGTCGGGACTGGGAAGAAGTCAATGATACGACTGGGTACATAGGTCGTTCAACCGGATCCATTAAGATCCCCTTACTTATCAAGAAGGTTACCAGCTTCGGAGGTGGAGGTCTTCTTGATCATTGTATCGTCAGGATAGAGAAGAAAGTCGGTGGTGGTAAGTACATTGAAGTGTACCGTCATCCTAAATATCACAAAGCAGTATGACATATGAGGACGAAGTTCTTGTATGCCATAGTGCATCCTGAAACGAACGAACCTGTTTACATCGGTCAAACCTTCAACCCTGACCGCCGACTTCAAGAACACAAACGAGGCAGTCAGGTAGTCGATCAGTGGATCAGGGACATGATCAGTAGAGGTCAGTTTCCAAGTATCCAAATCCTCAGCCGTCATCATCATGGCATCAATCGCGCCGAACGTTCCACAATAATCCGCATGAATCGCAAGTACCAGTTATTCAATCAACTGATACCTGTTAATGCATAAATCCAAATAACATAAGGAGGTCTTATGTCAGACCTATTAGATACCCTTCTTGCTCTCCAGGGAGTCAGTGAGGAGGACATCCTTGCTGCTGATCAGGCTGCATCAGCACCGACCAAGGAAGTCACTGCAGCCGATCCCGATCCGCTTCTTCTGTACCCTGTTGAACCGAACTTCATTGACGGTTATGCCGTGGACAAAGATGAGATATGGGATGCGTATGTTCGTGGTGAGAACATCCTCATCGTAGGTCCTCCAGGGACAGGTAAGTCATCCCTTGCCTTTCATCTTCTCGATGTTGCCAATGAACCTGTCCGGAAAAAGAACCGGGAGATTTATGAGCGTAACCTTGAGCTTCTCAAGATGGGTAAAGAGTTGCTGCCATATAAAGACATCCCGTATCATCACAGATACACCGGATGTTCTTCAGGCATCCGCTCAGAACACATCTTCGGGACACTCAAGTTCAAGGTGCATGACTCTGGTACCCGTGAACCTTATACGGTTCTTGGTGATGGTGCTGATGCATTCAGTACCGGCAAGACTTGGATCATGGATGAGGTCATGGCTGGTCCGCCTGATGTAATGATCGGTGCGCATCAGTTCCTTGATCGTCGTGTTCAATCAACCGACATATTCATCAATGGTCCCGAACGATTATACCGGAACCCAAGGTATCGTGTTATCGCAACAGATAATACCTGGGGACTTGGTGAAAATCAGTTCGAGTTCGCCGGGACTCAGCTCCAGAATGGTGCCTTCCTGAACCGGTTCACGTATCGGATAGAGCTTGATTATCTCCGTCCGAACTATGAGACCGATGCGATCATGACTAATTATTCAGCAGCTTGGAGAAAGGCTGTTGAAAAGATGGTCGAGGTCGCTGGTAAGCTCAGGACTGACAAGAAGTCCGGAGTCATCACGCAAGCGATGACTACCAGAACACTTCTGTCATGGACACGTGAGTGTCTGGATCGGGAAAAACGTCTTGAGAAGCAAGGCAACAATGCTCTTCGGTCAGATCTTCAGACGTACTGGTTGAACGTTGTTGTTCCGTCAGCGGGACCGACGTTCTTATCAGGTAATCCTGACGGGGATGTGGTCAAAACATACCTTGAACTCAAATAGAAAGCGCAGAGGACTCCGGTATACATGTACCGGAGTAATGCGGCGTGCCGGTTCCAAGCCCGGCAATATACTCCGGATGTTACGAGACCGGAATGACTATCAGTAATGATAGAAACACGTAGAGTATGCCGGAGTATTACACCGCTCTATCTTAACAGAAAGGGGTGCTCAATGGTCAGCATCTTAAATAATAAAACAGTATGTCCATCAGCATTGACTGATCATGTTCACAGACTGATAAGTCTTATCAGTTCTAAGAACGTTCGAGTCGTGCCAGGTCCTAAAGCCTGTGTCGATGCTAATCACACAGTGTATCTCCCTCCGATGCCTGAAGGTGCAACGGAAAAAGATTTCATCCGGTACTTTCACCTTGGTACTCATGAGCAGAGTCACATCGAGGGTGAAAGTGATTTCAATCGTGCCTCTAAAGATGGTATCAGATTCCGTCTTGAGAATGCTCTGGAAGATATCCGATGCGAACAGCTTCAGGAGAAAAAACTTCCAGGTCTCAAACCATATCGTATCAGATTCTATCAGGATGCCCTTGCAGACTTCGCCAATGATGAGATGATGAATGCTCATCCCGATAATATCCGAATGTTCATCGGCGTACTGGGCAAGTATATCATTACCAAGATACGGAAGATCCAGCTTGGTGCTGATCATCTTGTCATCTCTGCAAGCGATGAACTCCTTGCTGCATACGACAAGTACATCAGTGACCTTGAGTACTTGATCCTTGGAATGGAAACATCAGATGACATGTTCCGGGTCGCTGATCTTATATGGAACCGGATCAAGGATATGATCAAGGAGCAACTTAAACAGCAACATAAACAACAGCAACAGAAAAATAAACCTCAACAGGGGAAGAAAAATGAAGAAGACTCCGACCAGTCAGAAGACTCCGACCAATCAGAAAGCTCGGACCAGTCAGGTGAGTCCAGCGATAGCGATGATGCTGAAACTGACGAGTCAAAACAATCGAGCGATGGCTCAACAGAAGAAGAAGGAGATAGCGACGATAACGACACTCCTTCAGACAGCGAACCCTCGGACAGTGACAGCGATCCGGAAGATGACGGAAGCGATGGCGAACCAGTAACAGAAGGGAATGAAGATGGAAACGATGAAGATGACCCACAGAACGACGACCCACAAAGCAGCGATGCGGGAACAGCGACCGAAGACGATCACGATGGGGATCAGGATGAGGGGGACACTGATCCCGAGGACAGTGGAATTGGAGACTCCGATGATACAGATGATACTTCCTCTGGATCTGTTCTTTCCGATCCCGATGAAGAACTCGAACGGGAGATCGGTGATCAGTTACAGCGTATTATAGATGAGCTGAATAACAGCGATGATCCGATGGACTTCATGAAGGACGTCGCTGAATCAGTTAACTCTCAAGACCCGACGACCTTGCCGTACATGGTTAATCCTGATGTGAAGGATATCATCAAGCTCGGAGATGAAACCACTCCCGACAATGCGGCAAAGGTTAACAGAATCGGTATGGATATCCTTGGTCCTAAGGGTTCACAGATTACCCGGTTGTTTGTCAGTCAGTCACAGACACGTACAGCATACAACCAGTACAAAGGTACGGTTGATATGATATCATTCGTGTCCGATGTGAATGATGACCGGGATGACATCCATCGTCAGGTGAATGGTGCCCGTCTGGACAAGGCTGCAGTAACCTTTCTGATCGATAACTCTTCATCAATGAGAAGTACTATCGGTCATATGTATGCAATCCTTAGTGGTCTCCTTACATATCTCGGACGTGCTACGATACCAACGGAAGCAATAGGCTACACCGTTGAACCAAGTGGCTTGATTTACCCATCGGTATGGAGAGACGGACCTTCACATCTCACGATAATCAAGGAATTTCGTGAGCAGTTCGCTGGTGCAGCTATGAGAAGATGTGTTCCACCTTCTTTCATGCGCTACACTAACGACATCGACGGTATGATGTTCGCAGTGCCACGATTATGGGCACGACCGGAGAAGAAAAAGATCCTCATGGTTCTGTGTGATGGAGAACCTTTCTTTGGTAGTGCGGTCATTACCGAGAAGGCAAAGAAATCATACAAGGAATACATTAAGCGCTGTCGTGAGGCTGGCATTATTGTATTCGGGATCGGGATCTATAGAGATCTCTCTGAATACTTCGGTCAAGATTTTGCGTCAGTCGATCTCAGTAATGCCGGTGAGGTACTCATCGACAAGCTGACCAGTATCCTTAACAGGGTGAGAGCTTAGTCTCTCATCCTTTCTTTTGATATCAAATAACATTTATATAAAGGAGTTACCCATGCAAGTAAACACAATGATCTACGAGGTCACTCGTCGATGCAATGCCCGATGTGAGCATTGTCTTCGTGGACCCACTCAGAAAATAGATATGAGTAACGAAGTCATTAACAAGTCACTCGAAGGAATCGATTACATCAGTAATATCACCTTCACTGGTGGTGAGCCCTCTCTTGCTGTTGATCGTATCCGGTACATTCTGGAAGCCGTAAAACTCCGCAAAATATCAGTCGATTCTTTTTACCTTGTCACCAACGGAAAAGTAAAGAGTCTTGATCTTTGTATCGCTCTCATGGAATGGTACGCATACTGTGACAGTAATGAGATCTCTTCGTTCTGTATCTCAAAAGATCAGTATCACAGTCGTGAGATCGGCAGTATCAAAGAAGCTGACACTCTCTACAAAGCCCTTACGTTCTATCATGAGGATGAACGTAAGCATGATATAACATCCTTGATCAATGAGGGTCGGGCGAGAACAAATAAGATTGGTGAACGTGATGCGTCCACCAGCGTTTACTGTGAAAGAAATGATGACGGTATAATCGAGAGCATAGAGGAGGTTTATATCAATGCCCTCGGTGATGTATGTACAGGATGTGACCTATCATTTAGCTCACAGAAAAAGAATAAAATTGGATCTGTTCTCACTGAATCTCTTGAACAGATATACCAAAAACAATCAGCGTAAGGAGTCTTAATATGGCTGGTATCACTCTTCATTCAAAGCATGGTCTTGCTCCAGCTCTCATGGTTTGTCCTCTCTGTGGTCAGCATACCAATAGTATCGCA
>CAZMCS010000053.1:0-7255 GCA_964565085.1 uncultured Muribaculaceae bacterium
AATACTTTCAAATAAAAGAATTAAATATCTTAAATGTTTTTATTTACCTTTTACATATCTAAATAAATTTCAAAGAAGAAATATTCAATGTGATTTAATTTATGATAAAAATGTTTCTGATGAATTCTTATTAAGTATAGATTGCATAAATCATGAAACGCTTTATTATAAAAAGAATATCATTATAAAAGAACATACTGGTGAAAAATTAAGAGACTTGGAGGAATTTCTAAAGATTAATCAGAATTTAAAAGCAATACATTTATATTCATATTCAGAAGAGTTTATTAGAGAAATAATAACAATTTTAAGAAAACTTAATGAATTAAATATAAATATAATTCTTCATCAAGACGATAAAGATTTGGAATATTTAAAATCAGTATTTAAATTATTGAAAGAAATAAATAAAGAATATAATAAAGAGTTTGGTGGAGAAATCAGAATTATATATTCTAAGGGATTTATTAGAAATAATTTATTTAAGCAGTTATCGTATAATAATTTAAAATTTATACTTTTTATAGTTACATATATTTCATTTATTGCTATATTTTTTGGAGAATTCTATTCATATATAGCGAAACAAAACATGAATAATTTAAATGATATCATAATAAATGATTCGATAATAGAAGATAAATCAAAAAATGAAGACTTTAATCCAAATGATCAAAAATATCGCTTTGATGAAATCTTTTCTACTCTTTTATCTATTAATGATGAAACTATCGGATGGTTAAAAGTTAATAATACTTATATTAATTATCCCGTAGTAAAACATAGTGACAATAGTTATTATTTAAATAGAGATTTCTATAAAAGTAGAACTGCTAATGGGTGGGTATTCATGGATTATAGAAATAATATTGAAATTTTAGATAAGAATACAATCATATATGGTCATAGATTAAGAGATGATACAATATTTGGTTCTCTTGATTTAGTTCTAGATAAAAAATGGTACACAAACCCAGAAAATTTAACAATTAAATTTAATACTTTAAATTCTAATATGAACTGGCAAGTATTTTCGATATATATAGTTGATTACACTATTGATTATTTACAGACAACTTTTGAGAATGAAACAGAATTTAATAGTTTTATACATCTAATTTCTAACAGGAGTGTGTATAATTTTAATATTTTATTAAATCACGGAGACAACGTTTTAACTTTATCAACATGTATTGGTGATAATAATCAAAGATTGGTTTTGCATGCAAAATTAATAAAGTAAATGGAGAAATATGAAAAAAATAATTGATGTAGATAAAATTGACAAATTAAATCAAAAAGATAGTAATCTGTGTTGGATGTTTAGTTTTATAAATTATATTAATATTATTAATAGAAAGAAAAGAAACAAAAAAATTGATTTAGATTATTTAATTAGTTGTGACAGGTATATTAGATATAAAAAATTAGAGAAATATTTAAAAACACATAAAAAAATAAATAAAGAACTAGTAAAATATTATATTAGTTTTGAAGGTTCATTTTTAAATATAAAAGATTCGGTTAAAAAGTATGGGTTAAAATACATAGATAAAAAGGATTCTTGGAATTTCGAAATAGAAAAAGATAACTTAAAAGAAATGCTTTTTAAAGACATAAAGTTAAAAGAAAAGATTAAATATCTAAAAAAAGTTATTAAGAATTTAAAAAAAGATTTATGTACAACAAGGAAGAAAGTAAAAGTAAAAGAAATAAATGATTTAAATGTATTCATTTATACTGATGGAAAAGAATCTCAAATAGAAAAGTTAATCGATTCTAAAAAATATTTTATTTATGCTAAAAGATTATATTTTATAAATAATTTTGACTTTTTTGAAAATAAAATTAAAGAAAATATTGACAATGAAATTCCCATTATAATATGCTATAATGATTGTAATGCTGACATTATTAATAAGTGTTTAGTCATAGAAAAAAATAATAGAAATAAAGAGAACTTACACTCAGCATTAATAATAGGTTATGTTATTGAAAATAAAGAAATTAAATATAAAATCTTAAATAGTTTTGGAAGAAAAGATAAATATAAATATATAACTAGTCAGTTTTTAAAAAAATATTTAAGATATGCTGTGTTTAAAAAAGACAATAGTTATTATAAAAAGATAAAAGGTAAATTTATAGATTATATAGTTTAAAGGAAGTGTTAGTATAAAAAATATAGGTATCAATCATGAATTGATAAAACAAATTAAAAAATATAAAAAAAGAACTGAAAATAATATAATGATTGTTGAAGGATTAAATGTATTAGAAATGCTTTGTAAGAGTGAACATTTAATAAAATATTTTTTATATTGTTATGATGAAGTTTTTTCGGATGAAGCTTTAAAAATAAAGGAGTATTGTGAGAATAAAGCAGATGAAGTATTTACGGTATCAAAAAAAGTTTTTGAAAATATAAAAGAAAAAGAAAATTCAATTGGAATGATTGCAGTAGTAGAATATAAAGAATTGAATGTAGAGGATATTGATATAAATAGACATAAATTGATATTAATTAATGATGGAATAGAATTGCCTGGAAATCTAGGGACAATTTATAGAACTGCTTATTCAACAAATGTAGATTTAATTATTAATATAGATTGTAAAACAGATATTTATAAACCAAAGTTTTTAAGTAGTAGTAGAGGATATGTTTTTAACCTTCCTACGATAAATTCCACTTATGAGAAGATACAAGATTTTTTGTTACAAAATAATTATAGAATAATTCTTCTTGAACCTGAACTAGGGAGCATGTATCGTTCATATGATTATAATGGAAATATTGCAATAGTTGTAGGTTCGGAAAGATTTGGTATAAATAAAAATTGGTATTCAAATAAACATGAAGAAGTTTTTATTCCAATGAGAGAAGATATAAATTCTCTTAATGTAGGAGTTGCTACTTCAATAGTATTGTATGAAGCATTTATTAGTAGAGGAATTAAATGAAATTTTCAAGATATGTTATAAAGGTATATTCAAATAAAAAATATATTTTATATAATACAGTTAATGATTCAATAATTGTTTTATCTAAAAAAGAATATGAAAAACCAAGTTTATTTTTATATCTAAAATTAAAAGCAATGAGTTTTTTTATAAAAGATAAAAAAGTATTAAAAAGAATAAAAAGTATTAGAAATTCATCTAAGAATCTTCTTGATATAACAATTAGTTTAACAGAAGATTGTAATTTAAAATGTTCTTATTGTTCACAAAATAATCACAAAAGAAAAGGTATTATCACAGAAGAATTAATAGATGAAATAATAGAATATATTCGTAATTGTATTAAAATAAATAAATACAAAGACGTAATTATTAATTTATTTGGTGGAGAGCCTTTATTAGCAAAAGAACGAATTATTTACTTAGTGAATAAGATGAAAAAATTAAATAATTTAATAAACATATATTATTCTATAGAAACTAATGGAATTTTATTAGATGATGGGTTTTTAAAAAACTTTAAAAATATTGTAGTAGGAATTAGTATTACACCCAAAGAAGATCATGATAATTTTAGAATTTTTAAAAATGGTTCTGGAAGTTATGACACTATTTTAAGTAATATTAAAAAGTGTAAAACATTTGATGGAGAAAAGCGAATATTAAAAATAAGATATAATGTTAATCAAAATAATTATAATCTATTTAGTAATTTTGTAAGAGATATTAGACAGTTAAAAAAAGTATCCTATATACAATTAGCATACACTTATAATTTTGAATACAACACATCTGAAAATAAATTAGACTATAATCAATATAAAAAGTGGTATACAAATGAGGCAATGGAAATATTAATAAAAAATGGTTTTGAAGTTGGTTATATTCATCCAAGTTATAATGCATGTAAAGCTTATGAGAAACATAACATTAAAATATTTTCTGATGGAAAATTGGCTATGTGTAACGCTCATTTATATAATGAAAATCAAATTTCTATAAAAGATTTGAATAAAAATATTAGTTTGATTAATGAAATCTTTAATGAAAAAAATATTGATTTATTGATAGATAGAAAATGTGAAACTTGCTCTAATTTATTACTATGCGGAGGTAAATATCTATGTCGTAGTGACGATTATTGTAATTTTGTTGATTATGATGTAAAAGAATTTATTAAAAAATATATTGATTTAGAAGAAAAATATAATTATAATAAAGTAAAAGGAGAGAGTATGAAAGTAGTCAAAAAACCTAAAAAGATAATGTCATCAGGATGTGGATCATCAAAAGTTAGTAGCCATTGTCAAAGTAGAAAGAATGGTTAGTATTAATAAAAAAAACACATAAAATTTATGTGTTTTTTATTAATTTATTAAAAAATTATGTTATACTTATTATAGGAGAAAGTTATGAAAAGGATTTTATTTGGATTTATAATTTCTATGTGTTTTTTAGTGAAGTTGAATGCAGAATGTAATTATTCAGATATAGTTGAGTTAAACACACTTGCAAGTCACATAAGTTATACCTATGAATATAACGAAACAAATCAAAATTTTGATGTAACTCTTTATAATACTGTAAATAAATTAAAATTAGAATATTTAAAGGAAATAATTGAGTCTAACAATAATAAAATTGTAATATCTAACGTTATAGAGGGGACAAAACTTTATATAAGAATTCTTTCTTCACAAAACACAGAATGTGAAAACAAACTTTTAAGAACAATTAATATTTATTTGCCGTATAAAAATGAGTACTATAATTCATCTTATTGTGAACATTACATAGAATTACCGATATGTAGCACAAGATTTTTAGATTATGATATATCTTATGATATATTTAAGAATATTTTAGATAAACAAAGAAATCAGACGGAAAAAGAAGAAAAACCAGAAGAAAAAGAAAATGAAATAATTACAGAATCAATTATAAATCTTATTCTTAATTTTTTTAAAAATCATTGGATAGAAATTGCAGTAGTAATAGGGAGTGGTTTAATTACATTTATAGTAGGAAATATTATTTATAAAAAAATAAAATATAAATTTTAAAAATAATTTAATTTACATTTATTTTACTTAAAGATAACATATAAAATATTGAAATAATTAATAGAACCTAGTATAATGCAATTAGGGGAGAAGTGTTTTTTATATGAATAACAAAATAAAGAAATCAAATCAAGAAATTAAAGTAATAAGAAAAAAAGGAAATTATGATATACATCCACTTAGACGTATTGTTTATTTGGCATTAGCAAGTTTGTCTTTGCTTAGTTTGAGTGCATGCAAAGGTAATAATCAAAATACCCCATCGAATACTCCAACTACACCTACAGAAACGTCTATACCAAGTCCAACACCTACTACTGAAGTAACACCGACACCGACTATAGTAGTAACACCAATTCCAGTAGAATTTAGTTTTGAAAATGTATTTAATGAAATATTTAGTGATCAAGAATTATCTAAAATATATTCTAGTATTGAAGATTTTGAAAAAGAAAGAACAAGAATATATAACAATATAACAAGAATAGAAGACTTTGATTTCTATGAATTAGAAGATAAAGAGGAAGAATTTATAAAGGAAGCCCAAAAAGGTAATATAGAGGAAACTGATGAAATTGAATTAAGAGAAGTTCTTAAAAAGATATTAGAAAATGATCCTTATGTATTTGATGATGTTGATAGTGATATAAAATTAAATAATAGAGCAAGTTTAATTTTGCAAAACTTAATAGATTCAGGGCATGATTTTGAAGAAAATCCAATAGGTTTAAATACAATTATAGAAGTATTAAAGTTATGTAATGGTGGAAACTTTTATAAGGATAATAATTTAAAGGAACAAAGAATAAATGTTAATTTCAGGTTTGCTTCAAGTGTTAATAGTTGGCTATATATAAATTTCGAAAATGATTATAAGAAAAATAAACTTAAAGGTAATTATAAAATAGTTCCTAATTATTTAATTGTTTTGGATGGCAGCGAAGCAGAAAAAACTATAAAAGAATATTATTATGAGTTTGAAGCAAAGTTGTTAAAATGTAAGAAAAAGAAAGATGCAAATAAAATTATAGAAGAAATGACAAATAAAGTTATGAACGATTTAATTATTTCTACCTCAGTTGGATCAAAAGATTCTATAAACAATATAAAATCTGATGTGCATAGATATATAGTTTACTTTTATTTTGATTATCTTTTATTAAGAAGAGTCACAAGTAGAATTAATCCGAATTTCGTGTATGTTTTTCCAAAAGAATATGTAAAATCTCAATTTCCTCCGTATTCTAAATTAAATATAATGGATTTATTAGATTATATTAATGTTTTAATTGATCCAATAGCTATAGATGAAGAAGCTTCAATTGAAGCGGAAAAAATGAAAGCAGAATATAATAATCCCAAAGAACAAAGTCCATCTAGGTAAAGTTAATTAACAACTTGTCCAATTTTATTGACAAAACAAGTCATTTAATTTAAAATAAGATTAAGATAGAATAGGCTAGGTTAATCAAATTGTCTGATAGTCTCTAGTATATTAAAAGAGGATAAATATGAAAAAATTGTTTATTATAATAATAATTATTAATATGTTTTTATTAAAATCGTCTTTTTTAAATGCTACTTGCGAAGAATTACACGACTTTTTAAACAATGAGCAATATGCTCAAGTATCAGAAATGTTAACAGATAAAGAAGAACCATATTTATTGATAGAAGTCTATAATGTTTTTTTCCCATCTATATATGTAGTGATTGAAGAGGACTATAATAATACAAAAACGAAATATACTTATGAGAATGAAGATGATAATTATTTGAGCATAATATACAGAGATGTCAATAGAAGTACGAAATATAAAGTAAAAGTATATGGAAATATTAATGAATGTAAAGATGAACTTTTAAAAACGATAGAATTTGATACTTCTGTAATAAATCAATATTATTATTCTGATGTATGTATTGAAAATAGAGGATATGAAAAATGCGGGGCGTTTTCAGATACAAAAGACATTAGTTTAGAAGACCTAGAAAAAGAAATAAAAGAATATAACGAAGAAAGTAATACTTTTTTAAATTTAAATAGAGGATTATATTTATATATACTAATTCCAATATTAATAATTGGTATTTATTTTACTGTAAGAATAATAAAAATAAAGAGGAGTAATAAGAAATGAAAAAGTTTTTATTTATTACGATACTATTTTTTATATTATGTTTGAATTTGAATGCAGCAGAAAATAGAAGTTGTTTACAACTTTTTA
>CAZMCS010000054.1:0-6920 GCA_964565085.1 uncultured Muribaculaceae bacterium
AATTTACCTTTTGCTAATGAATTTTTTGATACAATAATAAGTATTGATTCTTATCAATACTTTGGATTAGATAAAGATTATTTAGGAAAGCATTTACTACCTATTGTTAAACATGGAGGGTATATTCTAATTGTAGTACCAGGAATGAAGAAAGATATTCATAATAATATTCCGTCTGAAATGTTACTAGCATGGAGTGCTAAAGATCTTGACACTATCCATGATGCTAGTTATTGGAAAAAAATATTAGAAGCCACTCCAGAAATGGAAATTCTCTCTATGAGTGAATTGACAGGCTTTGATGAATGCTGGAACGATTGGCTTGCATGTAATAATGAATATGCTATTAAAGATCGCAAAGCTATGGATGCTGGCGCAGGAAAATATATGAATTTATTAGCTATCATATTGAAAAGAAAATAATTAAAATAAAGAATTGTATTACAATTCTTTTGTTTTATACTCTCATTTATTGCTTTATTTAAATTTAAACTATATAATTAAAATAGGTGAGTAAAATGATAGAATTTGATGAAGATAGAAATGCAATATATAGTCCAAAAAGTTTTGAAATGGATAATTTTCCTAAAATAGGAATCATGGTTTTTGATGATGATAGTTGGTATAGAATAATAGAGCAGTTTAAATTAATACCCGTTATTAATAGCAAGGGAAAAGAAATAAAAAATTATTTTATATATAATTATAATGGAATAGATATTTTATTATTTTGGGGTTCTTGTGGCGCACCAGTTGCAGCTATGGAAATAGAATCTGCTATTGCTTCTGGTGTTGAAACGATAGTTGCATTTGGAACTGCAGGATCACTTGATAAAAATATTGAAGCTAGGAAAATTATAGTTCCATCTTCTGCTTTTCGTGAAGAGGGAACAAGTTATCACTATATGAATGGAAATAATATTGAAATATTTCAAAATCGAGATAATATTGATATATTAAAAGAAACAATTGAAGAATTTAAATTATCATATATAGAAGGTAAAACTTGGACAAATGATGCAATATATAGAGAAACTAGAAATAAATTCAAAATAATGAAAGAAAGAGGTTGTGTATGTGTAGATATGGAATGTTCTGCGCTTATAGCCATTGCTGAATTGAGAGATATTGATTTTGTACAATTTCTTTTAGCAGCAGATAATCTTGATTCTGAAAATCATGAAGGTAGAGCAGAAGAACAAAAAGAAAATTATATAATGAATGTTATAGATATAGCACTAGAAACTGCTTTAAAAATTCAAAAAAGAAGAGAACAAAATATTGTAAAATAAAAATTTGAAAGGATAATCATATGAAAAAAATTATAGATTTAATTGCAGGTTCAGGAACTAACAAAGATGAAAAACTTCTTAATTATATAAAAACAAAATATATAGTTGGTGAGTATGTAACAAATATTTGCTTTATATATGGTCAAGGTCCTAATTGGGAAAATCATACTCAAATAAGTGCTCAAGAGTTAAGAGAATTAGTATTTATAAAAAATAATAGAAACACTATATACTTTTTCGGACATTTTTTTATTGATAAAGATAGGGCATCTTATTTAAAATTATTTGAGGAAATGTGTGAAAAAGATATTCAAATATTTAAAACAGATCAAGTTATTGAACATATCACAGATGATATTGAATGGACAAATAAATATTGTAAATTTCTAAATCTAGAAGATATAAAATAATATTTATTATTTAATCTCACTTATTCTAAGATAATTGAGATTTATTATTTTAAATGTTATAATTTTTTTAGGAGGTAGCATTAAAAATGGATAATAAAACTACTAATTTTTTAATATATGAAACGACAAATGATACAGTAAATGTTGAAGTAATACTAAAAGATGAAAATATATGGCTAACTCAAAAAAATATGGCTAATTTATTCGATGTAGAGCAACCAGCTATTGCAAAACATTTAAAAAATATATTTTTATCAAAAGAATTAATAAAAAATTCAGTATATTCCATTTTGGAATATACTGCTTCTGATGGAAAAATATATAATACTAGTTTTTACAATTTAGATGCTATTATAGCAGTTGGTTATAGAGTTAATAGTAAAAAGGCTACACAATTTAGAATATGGGCTACCAGTGTATTAAAAGATTATATTATAAAAGGTTATAAATTAGATAAAGAAAGACTTAAAAATGGTTCTAAGTTTGGCAAAGATTACTTTGATGAATTATTAACCGAAATAAAAGAAATTAGAACTAGTGAGTATAGAGTTTATAAAAAAATATTAGATATTTTTGAAGTAACAAGTGTTGATTATAATAGAGACAGTGATGAAGCATATACCTTTTTTAAGATAGTTCAAAATAAACTTCATTATGCAATTACAGGAAAAACTGCAGCTGAACTCATATTTGAAAGAGTTGATTCTACCAAAAATCATATGGGACTTACTACTTGGAAAAAAGCTCCAAAAGGTAAAATACAAAAATACGATGTATCAATTGCAAAAAACTATTTAAATAAAGAAGAATTAAAAAAATTAGAAAATTTAACAGAAATGTTTTTAATTACTGCAGAAAATGAAACTATTGAAAATCACATATTAACAATGAAAGATTGGATAGAAATAACAAATGATTTATTAAAATATAGAAAGAAAAGTATTTTACAAAATAATGGAAAAATAACACACAAAAAAGCTATAGATAAGGCTTATTCAGAATATGAAATTTTTAAAGTAAAACAAGATTGTGAATATATATCCTCAATGGAAGAATTATATATTAAATATTTTAAAGAAAGTAAAAAATAGTTGGTATAAAATAATAGAAAAATTTAAATTAATTCCAGTTTTAATAGTAAAGGAAAAGAAACAATTGAAGAATTTAATTTACCATTTGTAGTAGGTAAAGTTTGGACAAATGATGCTATATATATAGAAACTATAAATAAATTTAAAGCAATGAAAGAAAAAGGTTGTATATGTGTTGATATGGAATGTTTCTGCACTTATTGCTATTTCTGAATTTAGGAATATAGATTTTGTACAATTTCTTTTAGCAGCAGATAATCTTGATTCTGAAAATCATGAAGGTAGAGCAGAAGAACAAAAAGAAAATTATATAATGAATGTTATAGATATAGCACTAGAAACTGCTTTAAAAATTCAAAAAAGAAGAGAACAAAATATTGTAAAATAAAAATTTGAAAGGATAATCATATGAAAAAAATTATAGATTTAATTGCAGGTTCAGGAACTAACAAAGATGAAAAACTTCTTAATTATATAAAAACAAAATATATAGTTGGTGAGTATGTAACAAATATTTGCTTTATATATGGTCAAGGTCCTAATTGGGAAAATCATACTCAAATAAGTGCTCAAGAGTTAAGAGAATTAGTATTTATAAAAAATAATAGAAACACTATATACTTTTTCGGACATTTTTTTATTGATAAAGATAGGGCATCTTATTTAAAATTATTTGAGGAAATGTGTGAAAAAGATATTCAAATATTTAAAACAGATCAAGTTATTGAACATATCACAGATGATATTGAATGGACAAATAAATATTGTAAATTTCTAAATCTAGAAGATATAAAATAATATTTTTTATTTTATATATGTTATAATTTAATAAGGTGATTATTATGTTTTATTCTAGTTTTATTGTTGGCTTTGAAGAATTAGTGAAGAATATTATAGAAAAAGAATATAAGAATATATCTTTAATTAAAATTTTAAATGGAGCAGTTATTACTAAAAGTTCATCATACAACAATTTGAAGGATATACCTTTTTTAAATAATCATTTTTTTATAATAAAATATTCAGAAGAAACAAATATAAACAACTTTATAAATTCTCTTGATAAATTACAGTTAAAAAAGAGTGATAATAAAAAAAGTTTTAGAGTCATAATATCTGAACAAAATAATTTAATAAGTATTGATAATAAAATATTATCAAAATTAGAAAGAAAAATTCAAAAAGAAACAGGAAATTATGTTAATAGAATTAAACCTAGTATTGAATACTGGATTTTAAAGCGTAGTGAGGGTATTATTCTATTTATGGAAAGAATAAATAAACATAAAAGTTTTGATAAACAACTTAAAAAAGGAGAATTGAGAGAAGATTTATGTTATTTTCTTAATTATTTATCAAAACCTAGTAATGATGATATTTTTTTAGATTGTTTTTGTGGTAGTGGAGCAATAATAAAAGAAAGAATTAAAATGAATAAATTTAATATGATCTTTGGAATTGATATAAAGAATGAGTATATTCAAGAATTAAAGAAAATATATAAGAACAGAAATAATATAATTTTTAAGAATATAGATTTCTTCGAAAATAAATTTGAAGAAAACTTTATAAGTAAAATTGTTACCGACCCACCTTGGGGAATTTATGAAAAGCTTGATAATATACAATTATTTTATCAAGATTTTATAGATGTATCATATAAAATACTTAAAGATAATGGTATATTAGTTATTTTAACAGCATGCAAAGATGAAATGAATATAATTAATAATAAATTTAGTTTATTAGAAAAATATGATATTTTAGTTTCTGGAAAAAAAGCAAGCGTCTACGTTTATAAGAAATAGATAAGAAAGGATTCCTATATGAACTTTAAATTTATAATAAATAAGAATCTTTTAGCTTTACATATTTTAAAAAGAGAAATGCATAATGAAAGTAAAGAAATTAAAAATATTAAAAAGAATTTCAAAAGAACTAACAAAGTTGGATACAACAAAATTATTGGAACTGAATTATTAGATACTTCTATTTATTTAAAAGATAAAGATATAAAGAAATTAGTTAATGAATTTGTTGCTAGAGAAGAATTAATAGATACTTTTAAAAAATTTCCAAATATTAATAAGAATACTTTAGCACTTAAAATATTATCTAATGAAATTAAAGTAGAAAATATTGTTGATGTATTAAATTACTTGTGGGATAAACATAGAGAGGGATATCAAAAGATACAAAGTTTTACTTTTGTAGATGTAAAGAACTATTTAAAAGATTATGATAGTAAATTACTCATAAAGGCTTTTATTAAAACAAAAGAATTTAATAAGTTATATAAAGAAACTACAGAATATTTAACAAAAGTTAAAAGTCAATGGGAAGAGAATAAAAAAAGAATCAAAGATTACTTAAATAATATTTTAAGAATCAATTTTGATTTAAATATAACTGTTTATATAACACATCCAAATACTTATAAAGGATGTGCATTACCAAATAATAAAATATTATGGGGACACTTTAAAGGATTAGTAGATCCATATTATAATTTAACATATTTAATTCATGAATGGCTTCATTGTTTTTTACCATATAGTAATAAATATAATCAAGAAGAAAGTGCGTTACATCATACAGTTATAGAATTAATATCTGATTATGAATTATATTCTTTATTAAGAAATGGAAGTACATATAATGAAGGGCATCCTCATTTAAAACAATATAAAGAATTTATATATCCATATTGGTTACAATATATAGGATTAACAGAAAAGGAAATACAAAACAGATATAAAGAAGATAATATTCAATATAAGAAAAATACTTTTCCTAAGAATTTAAAACTTAAATTTATGAATATTTTAGAATTTATATATTTTATTTGTCGTGAATATAAGAAAATGAAAATAAATAAAAGGAGTATCTATGATTAATACGCATATAGTAAGTTGTGCTGGGATAATTTATAATGATAAAAAAGAAGTATTATTAATAAATAATCCGAAAAGAGGTTGGGAATTTCCTGGAGGAAGATTAGAACCTGGTGAAACATTATATGAAGGTCTAATACGCGAGATTAAAGAAGAAACTGGAGTGCTAGTAGATGTTGACTATCTTGCAAATATAAACTCAGTTATTAATACATTTAAAGGATATAGTGGTATTGAAATTCCCACGCAAATAATTTTTGATTTTGTCTGTCATTATAAAAGTGGGAATTTAACTGTATCAGAAGAAAGTAAAGAAGTGAAATGGGTATCTAAAAAAGAAGTATTAAAGAAAATGTCTTTTGAAATAGAAATTGATCGTTTTAAAATGGCTGATAAATATAATGGAAAGATTGCCTACAGAGTTTTTAAAGTTGCTCCATATGAACTAATTAGTGAACAAGTGGGCATTTAATTATTGACATTTAGTTAAAGTTATACTACTATATTAAATAAAAGTTTAGGAAGTGAAAATATGAGTAAATCAATAATGCTTGTTAATGTAGAAGAATTGTACCATGAAGCAATTAAGCAAGGATATCAAGTTGATCAATTAGATAAAGGGCATGAAGCTAGTCGTGAATCATTAAATTATTTTGATGCAGAAAGACTTGCGAGATATGATATTGTAATTCTAGAAGCAGGACCAGAAAAAGCAGAAGAGTTAAGAATAAAAATGTTATCTTATACACAAAAGGAAACAGTTATTGCTAGATTTACCTGGAAAAGCTTTTGGTGTGATACAGGTGGTTACTATCAAGTAAAAACTATTGATGAGTGTTTTAATGGTATTGAAATATTTCCTGCAAATCTTCCTAATTTCGAAGCACTTAAAGCTGCAATTGAAAAACATAAATCTTTAGGTGAAATCACTTTAAAAAGAGAAAAGAATCAATTCTAAAAATAGAATTGATTCTTTTTATGTTTTTAAGGTATAATTATATGGATGAAAGAGGTATTATGATAAAGAAGTTAATATTAATATTATTGTTATTATGTATTCCATTTAGTTTAAATGCTGAAGAGAAGGAAATAAACATACATTTATTTTATGGAAAAGAATGTCCTCATTGTGAGAAAGAAATAGAATATTTAAATGATTATATAAAAGAAAATAGTAATATTAATTTATATAAATATGAAATATGGCATAATAAAGCAAATCAAAAAAGATAT
>CAZMCS010000055.1:0-775 GCA_964565085.1 uncultured Muribaculaceae bacterium
GATAAAGAGCAGATGCTGTAGCAGTTGTTAACGCTCTTCCTAATACTGGCTGTCCATCCAAGACAAAGATTCTTTAGCAGCTATTGTGTCATTGATACATGCTCCATCTGCTTCAACGTATCTATACCCTTTACCTGTGGAAAAGTCAAAATATAACATTCCTAATGGATAAAGAGCAGATGCTGTAGCAGTTGTTAACGCTCTTCCTAATACTGGCTGTCCTTGCATAATAATCCTCCTTTGTTACAAAAATAAATTTATAGTGGGGTAACAAAGCACCCCACTTTATAAAATTTTAAAGAGTATAGTCTACGCTTCTGATAACACCAGATTTCCTACATTCATCAGATACTATCTGACAAGCAAGTCTAATCTTAGCTACCATAGCTTCCTGGTCTACTTTCCATGCAAACGGTATGTACTTGAAGTTTTCCTGAGGGTTAACTACCATCCATACGTGATTTTCATTGATAAAGTAGATATACTTAGCAGGACAGTGACTATCAACTGTAAATGGCTTGCCCATAAAGTAAACCATATCGAACCCTGCTTTTCCTAAATCAGAATCATCTCTAACTCTAGTAATGTCCATTATAGAACAATACTTGTCAAAGAGGTCCTGAGTAGTTACTAACAATGTAGGTGTGTCTGAAGTATTCTCTCCACCTTTACACAGACCGTACATCCTCTGTAACAGTTTAACAGTTAGTGCTCTATCTGTCCCAGAGTTATAATCGTACTGAGATTTCCACCAAGTTGCATCAGTAGTTCTTTC
>CAZMCS010000055.1:785-6850 GCA_964565085.1 uncultured Muribaculaceae bacterium
AATAGCAGCTCTAAGACCAGTAATACCAGAACCAGCAGGTTCTGTACCATACTGTTCTGTTCCTAAACTGAACAACTGAGTACCTAAATCATCCATGAAAGACTGTTTTGCAATCTTCATTTCAGTATCAACAATATCAACAACCTTACCGTCTCCACCGTTTTCAAGCACATCAATATTGTCTAGTATGATAAATTTTCTATTATACTTCCAAGAGAATTCGGCTTTAGTAACCTTTTCCTCGAAGTTCATAGAAGCTACAGCCCAACGTCCGTAAGGACCTCCTGTAGTATTTTTAGCATACCATAGTGGAATCCATATCTTATCTCCACCATTCTGCTTTTTAGCTTTAGAGAAAAACCTAAGTGTAACAGGGTTAGATTGTAAAATCTGTCCCACCATCTTAGGAATATATACACTCTTAATATAAGTATCTAAGTACCCATAATTCAAAGCCATTAAACTCAATCCTCCTCAATAAATAATTTGTCTAAGTTTGCTTTGAGCATTTCGGCTGGGTCACCGTTGAACTTTACTAATTCCTTTTCTGGGTCTGGTATATCAAACCCTGATGCTGAACGACCTTTAAGAAGTGGAACAGGGTCTTCTTCCTGTTTCTTTTTAAACCTATTTGGTAAAAGTTCTGCTCCTATCATAGCATCAACTGCAAGTCTAGGAGAACTAACGCCTCTAGATTTAGCATACGCAATTACTTTATTAAGTTCGTCCTGAGTATACCCTGTTTTATGTAACTCATCAAACTCTCTAACGAGATTCTCCTGCAATTTTTCCTGCTGTTGTATTGTAAGTACTTTACCTACAGCTTCCTGAACTGCTTTTTGAATATCGTCCTGCGTAGCCACTTTTGGCTTCTTCTTACCTTTAGTAGGTTCTTCTAAATAGTCAGAACCGACATCAAATTCATCGTCATCAGAATCATCTTCTGATAAAAGTCCCTGAACTTTCTTCTGTTCGACCTGTATCAACTTTTCAAGTTTCTTCTTAAAGTTAGGTTCGCTTTCAGCATAGTTGAAAAGGTTTTCGTATGCTTCAACAGTACGACTCCTTTCTTCTAATGCTCGCCTTTCTTCGGCTAACTTTTGTGTCTTCTGAGTATAATCTTCTGCTTTTCCAATAGACTCTTTAAGTCTATCAACATCATACTCTACACCATCAATAGTTATTTTTTCGCCCATTATAGCACTCCTCTTAGACTCCTTACTTGGTTGGTTTCTTTTTAGACTTAGAAACTCCTTGTTCGGTTGGTCTGTTCATATTTGTTATAAAATTCATTAACCTGTCAGCATTTTGACCATTAATCTGGTTCTGCTGAGCTTCGGCTTGTAATTGTAATGATGCATTCTGCTGTTGTGCAGCTTGTGCCTGCTGTTGTGCAGCTTGCATTCTATCTATTTCTTTACCCTGAGCATCCATTTGCTTAGCTTCTCTATCAACTTTTATCTTTTCAAACTTGCTCATAACCTGCGCTAATTTAATTTGCTGTTCCTGTTGTGCCTGCTGCTGTGCCATTTGCATTTGTTCCTCTTCTTTCTGTGCCATTCTTTCATCTACAGCATCCGCACTAGGGTACTCAACGTAACTCAAAAACTCTTTTCTATCAATAATACCTTGCTGATACATTAAAATACCTTGTTCAAATTTATTAGCTTTTGAAATAGGCATTGTTGAACCAGCTACTATTTTTATATCTGGGTCAGCTGTTAATGAAAGCCCACTAAATTCGATATAGGGCTGTTGAATTTGGCTTCCCAGCATTCCCTGTATGCCCCCTTGCATACCCAGCATTCCTTGCATTCCCTGTTGTGGATTAGTCATCCCAGGCATTAACGTATGCCCTTGACCTGATATTGTAAACTTTCTAGGTTCTTCCCAATACTGTCTAATCAAACTCATAGTCATTCGACCCACTAGAATGAGACTAGATTCCATATACTTAACCTTTTCTTTAATCCTAACTAGTGCTCGTTCTATTAATTCACTAATAGCTGAACCTGCTGTAACCGAACCAGGTTTTTCTCCTCTAACAACTCCCATTGTACCTGATACAAAGTCAGCAGAAAGTTTTATATCATCTATGGTTCTAAATAAATATTCTGGTATCGGAGGAGGTGCTTCTCTATGTACATCAGAACCGTCCCTCTTCCATATAATAAGACCTGGTTGATTTGTAATCTGACCCTTCTTAACACCTGAACCAGCATCACAAATCCAAACTGGATTTCCATTCAAGTCTGCTATAAAATCTAACTGAGCAAGTCTCTTATTTAACTGTGTCTGTAAACTAGCTATCTGAACGGGGTCTCCTAAAGACCAGAACATTCTATTAAGTCTAATATTATGAAAATGAACATAAGGAGCTCTACCATGTTTAAATGGACTTGGTGCATCCATTAAAAGTACATTATTAGCCCAAACAATAAACCTACCATATGGATACTTACGTTCATAATACGTCATTGTTTTAGGAACTGGTGCTCCATTTTCATCTTTCTTATATTCCGTACCATCTTCATTCATTTCATATACAGGTTCACCAGTTTCTTCATCCTGTAATACCTTTTCTTTTTTAACCATTGTTTTGTCATTTATCCACATTTCTTTAACAAGAGCCCTATTAAAAGCTAGCACTTTACCAGCCGACATAGTCGCTTTGCCTTCAGCAATCAATGCTTCAACTGGTTCATTCATTAATGCACCATCTGCATTTGTTTCATCCATTATTTCTTCTAAAGGAGAAACATATGCTTCTGCTTTAACATACTTTCCATTTGGGTATGTTCCAGCTATTTCGTAGAGCGGTCTAGGTTCAGCATGTATACACCACTCCATTTCTTCAATCTTAGATACATAGGGCTGTGGATAGAAGTAGTCTGGTTCAACATCGTCCATCTGAATCTTATCATTAGCATAGTCCCAATATATCTTAATTATATGGTCACCGTACACGAGTACATTTCGCATAATGAAAGGTAGTCTCTGTGTTAGGTCATTATCCTCCCATACATATTCAAGAGCCCTAGTTGACCCTTCTGACAACATTATATCTTCTGGGTTTCTAGGTTCTGCTTTAATGATTGGCTTATTTTCAGTCATTAACGGTACTTGATATTCTATAATACCGTATATAATGTTATTAACTGGTATCTGCTTAAAGGAAGGTTGCCTCATATCCCATTGCTTTCCTATGTATAATAGGTAATTTTTTTTAGCCCGCTCCATCGGTACTTCTTTATGTCTAGCTGAAAAAGAAAACATTTCTTCACACTTATTTATAAGTTCCTTTTCAGTTTCTGAATTCGGACTCCCATCAGCCATATTAGCTTTAGCTAATTGACCTTTTGTTATTCCCGATAGTATCGCATCAAAGTTTTCTTCCATTAATTCACCATATCAAGCTGTTGTAGCTTATGTTCTTCTTCAGCTTTATTCTTAACCATAGTCCCTGTCTGATAAGAAAAGAACGGTTCTTGTATATTGATTTTAAATCTAGAAGATGTAAATACTCGAGTACCTATACAACCACAATTAGGGCAGACAGTTTCCCCTGCCATACCCATAGGAAAATACTCTTCGTACTCAGCATCACACTTAGGACACTTATATACGTATATCATTAAATACCCTTATGTTTATTTGCATAAGTGAATAATAACACAAATACGTATATTTGTCAAGTATTATTTATAATAATCTATAATATAATCTGGAAGACCATATTCTTGGGGTTCTATAAGTTCTTCTGGTGAATCCTCTCCAGGATATATTTCATGTGGCTTTTCTTCTTCTTCATAATCATTTACATATCTAGAAGCAGCCATTAACATATAATTAATAGCATGTACAAAATGGTCTTGTTTGTTTGATGTGTCCCATACATAGAACGTCTGTCCACGCTTATTAGTTTCTTCTTTCCTATACATACTTTCAGCATGTCTTATAAATAACTGGAACATGGGGTTGCTTTCTGGCATATGAAAGGACAACTGCTGGTCAACTATCTTACGGATTAAATTATCAAGTGTTCTAAAGTTATCAGCATATACACATGTATATCGTCTATCCTTATTCTGTAATTCCCATCTTACTATTCTTATATCTTCTGGATTGCCTTTATAAAAACATGGAACAACTTTATTAATACCAAAAAGGTCTTGCAGTTCTTTAACCTGATTCGTTTCAGGTAGTCCATCTATTACTACTAGTTCTGGATTCACTTTAAATATGGTTTCACGTACTTCATCCCAACTTTCTAATGTTAACAATCTATGCACTTGATTAATACTACCTATAGATACATAGAACGTCTTTCCTTGGTCAATCCCCATAACAATAGGAGAAGTTCTGGGTGGAGAAGGTGTTACACATCTCATTATTAATTCTCTAGATGGTCTCACATCACTACCGACATACGGAAGACCTAATGTAAAGTTATAGAAAATATCTTTCTTAGGATTTAATGACTTCTCTATTATGCTTTCAGCTGAATGCCACACACAACTCATCTGATTTATCCAATATCCATTAATTTCAGCATCTCTATACTTCTTAATCCATCTCCCACCTACTCTATCATCATCAGTTATTTCTCCATGGCACTGGTCGCATATGTATATTTTATTAATAAAATCTATATTTTCAGGGAACATCAAGTACTGCCAATGCCCGCAATGAGAACATTTTATCATCCAATGCTGTTGATTAGTACGTTTAAATAACGCATCTACACCATAATCTGGAATCGTAGGGTTAGAAAACCTCCATATAGCTTTATAATCACTAAAATCAAGTCGTGATTCAAATACAGAACATACTTCCATATTTGACCTGTCATATTCATCATTAATTAATACATCAGCTGATATAGTAATGCCTTCTTTTTCAGTAAACGTTCCTCTATAAAATAGATGAGCAAGACCAAGTTCCTTATGCCTTACACTATCTGTCTTCTTGGTAACATCGAACAGACCTTCATTTATTCTAAATATGGGGTCTACCTTTGATTTAACGAAGTCATAGCTAAAGTCAGCAGTTGGTAGCGTATGTATGACATTGTAGTTCTTTGTCTTAGCTAGGTACGCTTCCTTCATTATAGCAGCTGTACTCATACCTATCTGAGACGCTTTTATCTGTACTTGATGTATGGACATATCGTTATATATATCAACTAAGAACGGGTGTCTGTCAAACGTCATGACTTCACCCTTTTCGTTGGTTATCTTGTTACGAGTTATCCATTGTATTATATTCTGCTGTGTTATCCGTTCATCCAGCTTATCAGCTAGGGTTTTTAGTATGTCCTTGTGCACTACCCCTCCTGCGAACAACCGCTGCTGTTAGTTGCGTCTGTACTTTATTGGCACTATCTAGCACATGCTGCATAGCTTTATCAACATCATCAAAGTCTAACACTTCTATGACATTAATCTCCACTCTTACCCAGTTCTGTCCATCAATAGTGAACCTAACTATCAGCTCGCTTTCATAATTATCTACCTTGTACGCAACTATCTTGTCAGCATCCTTTAATCGTCCCAGTACTACTAATGCCAAGTATTCTACCATTAACGGTAGCATCCTTTCCTTTACATCTGACATCATATTATATCCTATATCTTAATTGATAGTAGTTCGTCTTTTATAGCACTCAACTTATCTGGGTCTTCAACATATCTAGATATTATCTGTACAACCGTTGTGAGCACTCTCATAACTTCATCGGGATTCAGCGAATATTTCTTCTGAGCTTCTATTTTCATATAGCTTTCAGACAGCTTCCTTACACCATCTGCCAACTTAACTAGCCCATCTACCTGGTCTGCGTTTACTACTCCTTCGAGCTGTTCAAGCATCTTGGAAGTTACTCCTCGCATGTACCCTATCTCATCTCTTAACGACAAAAAGTCCTTATCCTCTACAAACTCCAAGTACCTATCCCCTATCTCATTCCTCAAGTACTTACTGTACTTCCCATGCGTAGGAGGTCTTCCTGGTACTCTTCGTGGGTTCTCTGGGTCTAGTCGTTTGTCATCTATGTCCCGTCCACC
>CAZMCS010000056.1:0-6807 GCA_964565085.1 uncultured Muribaculaceae bacterium
AAGCCAAACCTTTCATCAAACCCTTCCAGAGTGTCCCACATTTTTCTTGTGAACAAAATGCAAAACCCAATGATCCAATTGGCTTGTGTATAGTTGTTAGCTCTCATTGCAGAATAGTCCAAAGCCATGTCATACAATTCTTGTTTATTCCTGTAAAACTTAGGCCATGCCAACCTTTGACACCCTGCTGAGTAGTTGGTTCTCGGCCCAACCATGTGTACTCCGTTTGTGATGTACTTCATCATAGTGCTTAGCCAGTTTGGAGTGAATACTAAGTCACTATTTACCACACAAACGTTGTCTTGAGTGCTCTCTGCTACACCTCTGTTAACTGTCTTAGGAAACCCACCTCTAACATTGTTGAGCAGAAGTGTTACAGTAAACCCTTTACCAGAGATGCTCTTTACGTAGTTGATTAGTTTGTCTGTTTCTATTCGTTCTGAGTCGTCAGATACTATGATTAGCTCTGAGCCAATATCAGTATCCAACATAGAGTCTATGGCTTCTTTAGCGTACTCGAAGCCATTCCTGAAAGGCATTACTATGCTTACGTTTTCTACTATATTCATGTTTACCCTCCATTTTTAACATGGTTTTCCCAATACTCATAAAGCCCATCTACATTGCTAGACAGCAAATATAGTATTGCGTCCTTAATGTGATTATCGTCCCACTCCCACCATTTGATTTGATGCAACTTCGACACGTCCATGATTCCAAATCTAAACTTTCTGTGCCTAGCTGTGTTCCCTGCAACTACTGAGTAAGACATCACATCAGAAGCTACTACAGACTTAGCACCAATAACAGCACCATCACCTATTGTCACCCCTGACAATATCGTGGCACCAAAACCTATCCAAACATCATTCCCTATATTTACACCTCCTTTTGTTGTAGGATGACCATCTATGCAAGAGTCCCATAGTGGATTAAATGGATACGTTGTACATCTCCCATGATTGTGCTCCGCACCCACAAATATGACTACTTGATCTGCTATTGAACAATACTTGCCCACAACACATTTAGCCTCACGGCCTATGATTATGGGACTGCCATATGAATGTTTACCTAATGTTAACAACCAGACTACCCTCTTTTGTGTATAAGAATACCAAAATCAACAGGCTTGTGCCAAACACCATTGTCTTCCCTCACAACTGGCCCAGAACCTATTCGTCTCATGTACAACGCTGTGTACCCTGTCACCGATAACGCTGTCCAATCATATAAAGCTATCAACTTAGAGAAAATGTCCTCTAGCTCTGTTGCTGAACCATTGTCGCTGAATATAGAAAACTGTATTCTGAACAACTCCATGTTTAAGTTGTCAAACAACCAATCATAAATGTCGCTTATGTTGTGATAAACTACATAAGGATAAACAGCACCTCTTGGAGCTTCAGTAAAGTACAACTTACCACCTATAGCATTGTTCAATGTGGAGCCAGCTAGCTTTGCATATATTGCGTCATAGAGCACCTTCATTTTATGAACTCCATCACTTTGCCTATATTCTTGTCCCAAGCAACCCTAAGAAATGGTTTGGGTTTCATCTTAGACGTACCATATTCAACATGTGAAGCGTACTCAACATTAGTTCCAACTACTACAACTGGTTTCACAAGAGGATTGCCACTTGGCTTACCAACACCATCAGTAGCAGTCAACCCAGTCTGTTTAGCTGTGGTTTTTCCTGCCAAACTCCTTTCGTCCTTGATTCTTCTTGCTGTCTGCCCTTGCTGAAGTTCACTACCATTCCAATTGGTTGAAATGCTAGCTCTTAACCTACCAGTATCCACGGTACAAGCTCTTTTGGCGTCAGCTTCTATCTGGTAGCCCAAGTTAATGAGACCATTGAACACTTTCTTCAACTTCTCTGTGGCTATCTGTTCGCCTTTCCAAATTACCTTAGCCATCAGCGATGCTCCTTCAGGTCTATATGATTCTGCGATTTTTGACTGTTTTTATCCATCACATTTAGCATATCAAAAAATCTCGTGGTAGAACCGTCATTGTATTTGAACCTGTCGCCTTCGCCAAAAACTGTACCAATTGGGTAGTCACAGAAAAACCTGTAATCTGCCTCAGTAGTTTCCTTCTCAGTGATTATGCGTTCTTCACCACGTAGACCAACCAAAACACCAGTCACATATCTTAGGTCAGACCAATCTTCAGTAAAACCACCAAAACCGTCAGCAGTCTTGGTAACTCTTTGTAAGATCATTACTACAGTTGGCCCAATCATAAGAATATCCTTCCATTGTTGTCCAAAATGCTCTTAACTTCTTTTGGCATAGGCAAACTGGTGAAAGAAGCACCAACATCACCCAAATTGTAGCCAGACAGCCCAAGAGCATTGTCTTTAGTTACTTGATTGAGATACTTAACCCACATCAACACTGCACCTTTGATATCGTCAGGTACTGTGGAGTACGCAGTGTAGTTAACCATTACATTTCTTCTGCCTATTGGTATCTGAGCCCCATAGCTAACAATACCCTCATCTGGGTAGACTGTGAAAGCAGATTTGGCTCTGTCAGGTATTTGCAAATACACATAAGCAGAGCCTATGGTACATGCCCCAAACCGTTCTATCAACTCAGATGACTGATAGTTGTTGTAGTCTGTGCTCCGAAGTGAAGCACTCCATCCACTACCAACAGCTGCTATAGCAGCAGCCATTAAGGCTAGGGTTGCGTAATCAGCAAACAATAGTGTTGATGCTACCCCATCCTTAGTAAGAACAATGCCAGTCGAAGTAACAGCAACTGTAGCTGTTGTGTACTCAGAGGTGTTAGTGATTATCAACACATCCAGAAACCCAATAGCAAGCCTATTAATAGACACAATTGGGTAATGCTCCAGAAAAATGTCTGTGTCTCCATCCCCATCAAAATACTCAGTGTATGTGGTTGCCTCAAAATCTTTACCACAGTAGTTCTTGACCTGCTTTTCCACCTGAGCCTTAAGGATGCTCAAGTTATTAGTTGGATTGCCACAAGCTTGATCGCTTACAAGCGTTAAGGCTGCTGCATGGTCTTGATTGAATCCAACCAAAAGCCCTGCGTCACTTCCAGCGTGGGTGTAAGTGAGAGTATGACCTGCTCCAGCACTAAATGTGAATTTTCTAGTGGTACTTGACCACGTCACTGTTATGCTTGCCGTCAAAGCAGTGTTAGCTGCTGTTTGTATGGCAGTAGCCAAAGCTGCTGGCTCATATGTGCCATCTGGTATGTCTACACTTTTAACTGTACCAGCATCATACTTAAGCTTCAGTACATCATTGGAAGCATTGATCACAAAATAGTCTGCTACTGCTCCCACAAAGTCTAATACTTCCTGTATTGTTACCAAAGCCATACTCTCACCCTCCTATGCCCCAGAGATGAAAACCTTGAACCATTTGTACAAGGATATGCCATACTCTTCCCAATAAAACTTAGCACCTTTTGCTTCTAGCCTGACAACTCCACCAATCAGCTTGCCTTTGTCTTCATTTGTGTGAGTGCTCTGAGCAACAATCTCATCAAGCTCTTGCATTGTCTCTTGCACTTCATAAGGCACTTTCCTTTCAAAATCACTACTAGCAACACCTCTCAGAAGTCCAGAGACATATGGCCAACTAGTGATGATTTTGTCAGCACTCACAAGACCTAGTTTAGCTGAGTTTTCAAAGGAGTCTGCTATGTTCTGACCAATCTTAGTAGCTACATGGGAAGTTGCACAACCAGAAATCAAGACTGACAGAAGCACCAGTGCTAATACAGTCTTCTTCATGGCTTTTTCACCTCAATTGGGCTTTTGGCCAACCAGTTCAGGATGGCTACTGCTGCTGTGAATCCAGATACCACAGCCATCTTCTTCAAGTTTGCTGAATTCCACTCGAATGTAACTGGGTCTATTACGATTGTACCAAGAGCACCAACTACTGCTCCAGATACTGCACTTACTGCACCTTTGAGCCATTTCCAAGCATTCTCACTCACTTCTACACCTCCTCATGTTTGTAGATTAGCTGTTCTTTTCTCTGAAACAAATCTTTGCTAAACAACTCTACTGGCGTAGGTGCTTTACCATCAAGTCCAAGAGCTAACCAGCAGAGTTCAGAGCAGAACAGCTTATTTGCGTCAGCAGATACCCTGCTGATTGCATTCTTAAACAATGAGCCAAAATCATAGTTAACACCCCACCATTCAGCAAGCCTAAGAGCTATTGCTGGTCTTACTGATTCCCATTCTGGCTTCAGTTGACACCACCACACTTCTCCATCATATCCAACAATCTTCCTGCTAACCAGATTTGGTAACACCCCTTTTCCTATGGCTTCTGTATGAAACCTTCTGTCTGTGTTCAGACCTTCACAATCACCAAGTCTGATTATCATGGAAGCATGATTAAATTCACCTTTAGAAAACACTTGAATGACTTTACCAAGCAGATTGTGACCATGCCAAAACAGCATATCTCCTGTCTGCATATAGTCTTTAGCTTCTGAGTATAGTATCATTTGATCACCCTGACCAGTTTAAGCAGCCAGTGAATAACACCACAATCGTTTAACACCAGAGTTAAGATGGATATCAAGCCACCAACTACTAGGATTTTTCCAACCTTGTTACGCAGCCAATCCCAGCTTGAGTCTATTGAGCTAGATAGTGACTCTTGCCTTTTTCTGCTGCAGTCAACAAGCTTGTTAATAGCAATTTTTAAATCGTTTACCTCTTTGCCTATGTCTTCAGTTTTTGACTTGAGACCATTCTCAACCGTCTTGTGTAACTCTGATATTTTAGCTCTGTTTGAGTCAGCAGTCTCCACTAGCTTCAATATCAACTTGTCTCTTTCTGCACTAACAGCCATGCGTCTATCAAAATTGCTTTTCAACTCATTTAGTCTGTTGAATACCTCAATTTGATTTGTTAACAGTGTTTCTAGTGATGTTTCTGCTTTGCCAGCTTGTGAGATTAGCTCTTTTATCCAGTTCATGAGATTTAGATGTTCAGGACATTGTGTCATGTTAGCACTTATACACTACGCAGGGAGCAAGTATCCACCAGCAACCACAGGTCTGTAACTTGTAATAACTGGACAATTACAAGCTGCAGCTGTCTCCCCACCTCCAATAGTAAGCTGAATCTTTTTGGTTGCAGCTAAAACTGCTCTACCAGTGTATGACAGGTGTGCGTTTGCCAAAAGTTTAGCTTTGGCCCCAGCAGTAGCTGATATAATTTCTACTGGTGTATCATCAGTAGATGCGATGGATATGCTAGTAAGCGTGGCCTCAGCTATTAAGCTTCTTGGTATAATTATACACAAGAAGTCAAGCCAAACATTTTGTGTGGTAACAGTAAACAAGTCGTATGCTCCAGCAGCTTGTTTTAAGTTTATAGTCTTGAGAGCAAAAGCATTTTGGTCTCCTTTAGGAAACCAAACACTGCCATCAGGAGTTATCCACATTCTCTGGGTATCATACTCATAGAATGTAGAGCCAGCAGTTAACCCAGTGGGCTTGGTATCTGACGACAACCCTATCCTTTTTTGAATGGACGTAATAAGTGTAACTGACATGGCTTTATCCTCCTGTTCCTGTTTGTGGTTTATATTTAATGCTCATTAACATCCAACCTCCTTTTTTGGTTGGTGTTGAAGAAGCTCTGGCACCTGTAAGATTGATGCCAGAGCCGTTTGATCACGTGTTCATGTGCTACCCTTCAGCGATCAGTGTATGTGGCACTGTGTCGCAGAGACCTGCATTAGCTTCAGTCTGGAGGTTGCCAGACGCCAAATCAAGGTTAAAATCCCACCCTGCTGTTGATGTTGCACAGTTGATTTCCGTACAAGCCCTGTTATTGATGACCATAACTGTATCAGAGTCATCGTCTACCCAGAAGCTGACAGACTTAATGATGTTGTTGTTGATGACGCTGCCATAAGCAGGGCTGTTCTCAGCAACCTTCACACCAACTGTAGCGTCAATGAAGTTGCCTTCAATAACGGTCTCATGAGTTGAAGCAACACCTTCAATAGAAATACCTATGCCGAAAATCCCTGTTCCGTAAGCAGCTGGTGACTGTACAAAACGACAACCAATGATCTTTACGAGAGCACAGTTGGTGATTTCAAGAGCTTTAGCGTTACCAGCCTTTGAAGCACCAAACCAACACCCACGAAATTCAAGACCATGACAACCAGCTGGAAAAGCAAACAGGTCACCAGTGCCATCAGCTTGAAAGCCCATATTGATAAAACGACAACCAACCTTAGCCAGTGCTATTGTGTGATGGCCAATAACCCTTGGGTATGGAAGTAAATCTGAACCCATACCAATGATATCGCACTTCTCTGGGAGTACTGTCAAGTTTTCCTTAATACCATCTCCCATGACAAAAATTCTGTTTCTTCGTGCCCACCATCTATTTGCGGTGAGACCTATACTTGTGTTGCTTGCTGCGATTGCTGCTGCAATTGTAGTGAAAGCTGTGTCTGGAGAGAGTCCATTACCAGCAGCAGACCTGTTCAGGTCTACAAAGTAGTCCTGTGCCCCTGTAGGGTTTGGAAACACTGCCCCACCAGGTGCCAACGTTAACATTGAATTGCCTGTGACTTTGGAAAAGAAGTCAAGACTACCTTCATATCCTGACCTATCCCATCTTGATCCTACGAGTGTTACTGACATGCTTCACCTCCGTGTTCTATACCCATGCCTAAGCTCTCAGGAGTGGTTCCCCTGTGTGGTGAAGGTCACTTAGTTGCTGCTTGCCTCTTTGTGACCATTTTGTTTTGTGGTGGGTGAGTTGGTGCTTT
>CAZMCS010000057.1:0-6430 GCA_964565085.1 uncultured Muribaculaceae bacterium
CAAACACTAACTCTCTATAAAACTCTTATTCTTACTTCTCTTGTTCTCTGTTTTTATTAATAAATTATATAATATTGATTATGAATTGTCAATTATCTTTGCCGGTTACGATTATTGCATCCTTATGATAATCAGTTGTTCCATAGTGTAAATTTAATAAATCTATATCATTTGAAGCACTATATCCTACTACTGCATATCCACCTGGAAGTGAAGTAACGTTAATAAAGTTATCACCTCTAGTTCCACCAAAGTTTTTCTTCCACACTATATTTCCACTTGTATTATACTTTACTATAGTTCCATCTGAACTTCCTTTTACTTCTACATCTGCTAAATCTACATCTGAAGAGTTACTATAGCCTACTGTTATATATCCATTTTGCACAGGAGTTATATCATAAAATTCATCATATGTAGTTCCACCATAAATTTTCTTCCAGACTATATTTCCATTTACATCATATTTAACTATTATTGCATCATTATAAGAGGTTGTCCCATAATGTAAATTTAATAAATCTCCATCAGTAGAATAACTATATCCTACTGCTATATATCCATCTGAAACTGATGTACCTCCACGAAAATATTCTCCACTAGTTCCACCAAAGTTTTTCTTCCACACTACATTCCCATTTGTGTCATATTTAACTATGATTCCATCACTGTGAAAAGTACTTCCATTATGTAAATTTAACAAATCTATATCATTAGAATGACTAGTGCCTATTGCTACAAATCCATCTGAAGATCCTGCTACTTGATAAAAATTATCATTTTCAGTGCCTCCAAAATTTTTAATCCAAACCATATTTCCATTTGTATCATATTTAACTACGATTCCATCATTTGCTCCATTATTTAAATTTAATATATCTATATCATTAGAATGACTATTACCTACTGCTATGTATCCATCTGAAACCTGTATAACTCCATAAAACTCTTCATATGAAGTTCCTCCAAAGTTTTTCTTCCACACTACATTCCCATTTGTGTCAAATTTTACTATAATGCAGTCAGTTCCTGAAGTTGGTCCATAATGCAAATTTAATAAATCTCCATCATCAGAATAACTTCTACCTACTGCTACATATCCATCTGAAACCTGTATAACTTTATTAAAAAGATCATCTGCAGTACCCCCAAAGTTTTTCTTCCATACTACATTTCCATAAAAATCATACTTTACTATAATGGCATCTTGAGCACCTTTTCTTTCTACATCTTCTAGATCTTCATCAGTAGATCTACTGAAGCCTACTGCAATATAACCATCTGAAATTGGTATTACTCCATAAAAATAGTCATAGTCAGCTCCTCCATAATGTTTTTTAAATTCCTTAAATGTTACAAATGATGTAATACAATTTTCTAATGTACTTTCTGTTATTGTTATTTCCTTAGAATCTGCTTCCTTAACAGCGCAATAGTTATCTTCGTAAAGAGTGAATGAAATCTCTCCATCTTTTGTAATTGTAAGTACTCCATTTTGAGGTTTATCTCCAGAAATATCAATTGATATGTTTCCAATTACTGTTTCTTCACCATTTATGAATTCATATGTAGTATCAGTAACATAAAGAGTATCTAGGGAAGTATTTCCAAAACCTACTTCAGCAATTCTTACTAAGTTTTTCATTTCTGATTCAAAACTTTTCTTTTTAGAATCTTTATATACCTTCAAAACACTAGGTGTCGTAAATACTACTATTAATGAAATTATTGCTATAACAGCTAACATTTCAATAAGAGTAAAACCTTTTTTAATTTTATTTTTCATAATTTATTCTCCTATAATATATAATTATAACAAAAAAATAGATTTTTTGAAATCTATTTTTTATTTAAAAGTGTTAAAACAGGTTGATACTGTTTACCTTCATATGCTGCTTCAATAGTAGGTTGAATTAAATTATAATCTGCTATTAAAGAGTTTGGCTTATTTACATAATCATCTTGACCAAATGGTACAAGATAAATATTTTTTGAATTTAATAGTTTCATTATGTTAACACCATTCATTCCAAGTCCATCATTAGTAGATATTGCAATTACTATTGGCTTATTATTACGAAGTGTAGCCTTTGTAGCCATACATATAGTATTGTCTGTTATTCCATTTGATAATTTACCTATAAAATTTCCTGTAGCTGGAGCTATTAATAATAAAGATACTGGATTAATTGAACCAAGTTTTTCAGCTTCATTAATTGTAGAAACAATATAATTTCCACTAATATCTTCAATTCTCTTTTTAAAGTTCTTCCCTGTTCCAAAACGAGTATCATTTTCAATAACTCCAACTGAAGTAATAGGAATAATATTATATCCTGCTTCTTTTAAATTAATCATTTCTTTTAAAACTTGTTCAATATTACAATAAGAAGAAGTAATCGCAAAACCTATTTTTTTCATTTTTCACCACCTATCATTGTATTTATTTTTCTTGATAATATTTGTCCTGCAGTTTTAGGAGCAACTATAGAAGGAATTCCTAAAAACAACTTACACTTTAAATTAATACTTTTGGCATATTCAAAATCAACACCATACGGATAAGATGATACATCTAAAATATAAATATCCTTATCTACCAAATCTAAATAATATTTATTTAAAAGTAGTGATGGAACTGTATTTATTATTACCTGTTTTTGCTTTACTGCTTCACTAAAAGAAACTACATTACTCGTATAAAAAGCATTAATATTTCTTGACAGCAACTCTTCATAATCTTTTCTTTCAATAACTCCAACAGTAATTACCGCATCCAACGCCTTTAACTTATTAGATAATAACCTTCCAATATTTCCATAACCTAAAATTAGAATATTGGAGTTTTTTAAAGTTTCAGGTGTATTATAGATAACATCTGCTATAATACCTTCTACTGTTGGTACACTGTTTTCAACTTGTATTTCCTTATCCTGCATAAGTGAAATAACCTCTTTGTTTGATAATTCAAGCATTTCATCAAGACATTTTGTTCTTATACCAGTAAATATTAAAGTTTTTTTATTAACATTATCTAAGAAATGTTGATTTAACTGTAACTTTTCATCACTAAAAGATGATTTTAATAAATAATTATCCTGAACACCACTTACTGGAAAAATAATTACATCATAAAGAGTTACATCTAAATCTTTTAATAATATCTTGTTAATATTGTCATTCAAAGTTATTTTTTCATATCCAACTACATCTATATTATGATTTTTACTTAATTCATTTATAATAATTATTTGTCTTGGATCTCCTCCTAAAAAAAGTATTCTCATACTATACCTCCAAAACATTTTATGCTTTTATTTATTTTTTGTTAGTCATTCATAAGATATAAACATATTATAATAAAGGTGATATAAATGTGTGGTTTCACAGGTTGGATAAATTATAAAAATAATATTCTTAGTAAGAAAAATATCATTAAAGAAATGACTGAATTATTAAGATATCGAGGTCCTGATGATACTGGATACTACTTTAAAAAAAATGTTTTATTAGGTCATAAAAGACTTTCAATAATTGATCCTAAGAACGGGAAACAACCAATGTCATATGAAAACTTTACTATTGTTTATAATGGAGAATTATACAATACAAGTGAGATTAAAAGTTTATTAATAAAACAAGGTTATAAATTTGATACTTTATGTGATACTGAAGTTCTTTTAAAAGCTTATATTCACTTTAAAGAAAAAGTTATGGATATGTTAGAAGGTATCTATTCTTTTGCAATAATTAATGATACAGAGGTTTTTATAGGCCGTGATAGATTTGGAGTAAAACCATTATTTTATTCAAAAATATCAAATGATTTTATATTTGCTTCAGAAATAAAATCAATATTAAAGTCAAAAATAATAAAACCCATTATAGATAAAAAGGGATTACATGAACTCCTAGCATTAGGTCCATCTAAAACACCCGGAAGTGGTATATTTAAAGATATCTATGAACTTAAACCTGGTCATTACTTAATATATAGAAAAAATAAAGTAAAAATAAAGAGATACTGGAATGTTAAAAATTTAAAATTTAATGACTCATTTAATGACTGTAAAAATAAAATAAGAAAATTAGTTGAAAATGCGATTAAAAGACAAATGATATCTGATGTAGGTATTGCAACTTTTTTAAGTGGAGGTCTTGATTCAAGTATTATAACAGTTATATGCAGTATTGAATTAAATAAGAAAGAACAAAAACTAGATACATATTCAATTGATTATGAAGATAATGATAAGTATTTTATTCCAAATGATTTTCAGGTATCAAGTGATAAAGATTTTATAAATTTAATAAGTAATAAATTTAATACTAATCATTCATTTAAAACAATTAATCAAAAAGTTCTTGCTAAAACATTAAAAGAAGCCTTATACGCTAAAGATTATCCAGGAATGGCAGATGTAGATTCATCTTTATATTGGTTTAGTAAAGAAATTAAAAAAGCTCATAAAGTTATTTTAAGTGGAGAATGTGCTGATGAAATATTTGGAGGCTATCCATGGTTTTACAAACAAGAATTATTAAATCGTAAAGGTTTTCCATGGATAAATAATTTAAATGAGCGTAATAACTTATTAAATGATAATATAAAGAAAAAAATTAATCTTAAGAAATATGCTTATAAAGCTTATAAAAAAACATTAAAAGATGTACCGAAAATAAGAAATAAAGAAGAACAGAAAAAAAGAAATTTATTTTATTTAAATATAATTTGGTTTATGACAACTTTATTAGACAGAAAAGATAGAATGACTATGAGAGGTTCACTAGAAGCACGTGTTCCTTTTGCAGATCATCATTTAATTGAATATTTGTGGAATGTACCTTGGTCATATAAGTATTATAATAATCAAGAAAAAGGTTTACTTAGAGAAGCTTTTAAAGATGTATTACCAATAGAAATAATAAATCGTAAAAAAAGCCCTTATCCTAAAACACATAACCCTATATATGCTAATATAATTGCTAAAATGTTAAAAAAGAGATTAAAAAATAAAAATAGTATTATTCCAAAAATATTTAATATAAAAGAAATAAATAATTTAATTGAATCAAAAGGTTCAAACTATAAAACGCCATGGTTTGGTCAATTAATGACAGGTCCACAATTACTCGCATATCTTTATCAATTTGATGTGTGGGCAGAAGAATATAATATTATTTTTAAAATTTAATAAAAATCATTTTGATTGTTTGTAGTCAATTTCATTTAATTCTAATTTAATCTCATTTAATGCATTATTTAATTTTGCTTTGTCCTCATCTCCTAAATCTTTTAAACCTATTACTTTAAAACAAACTGAGGCGTCTGAATCATTAATCCTTTGATGCAGTTCAACTATATTTTTAAAAAAAGATTTATCTTTTTTATACTGTATATACATGTATATTCCTAAAATAGCTCCCATTACATAAGAAGATTCGTCATAAAGTTGAAAATCATTTTCCTCAACTAATCGACTCACATATCGACTCACATACTTTATAGTTGATTCATATTCATCTTTAGTTTTAAAATAATATTCATAATTTTCTTCAGATATATTTCCTAATTCTTTATGAACTAAAATTATTTTATAAATTAATCTACTATGTTTTGCCTGATTATAAAAAAAAGTAAAAAGATACTTTTTCCAAATATTCATATCTTCTTCATATCCTAAGTCTAACAAATAATCAATGCATATCAGTTCTTCAGCATAGGCGACAGATTCGGTCAATAATTGACTAATTTCATTCCTTCCACTATTTGGTTGATTTCTAAAATGGCTTAATTCGTGAATAACTAAAGGAACATCAGTTATAAGTCCATTATTTGACGAATCAACAAGTCTCTTAGAAGTTTCATAATAACATTTTCCGTTTCCAAAAGGATATTTAACTTTTTCCGAATCTTCATTATTGTTAATATAATCATAATAAATAAAATCAATGGTACCATCGTTTATATATTTATCTAAATCAAAATTAACCTCTATTTTTTTATAAAAGTTTTGTATTAGTTCAATTTTATCAAAAAAACTAATATTTGTTATTTTATTGTAATTAATTGGTTCATTAAAATATTCTGGTAGTCCGATTTCTAATAATAATGATAAATCATAAAATAAATCAATATTATGATAAATCTCACTTTGTTCAGCATTAGTTATTACTAAATAATCATTTATTATTTCTTTCATTTATTAATGATACACCAATTTAATTTATTTTATTATCAAATTTTACATTCAAACTTTTGAAAGTCATTTCAAACATATTTGGTACCAGTTAGATAGAAGTTGTTACCCCCTATCTTTTGATAAGTTAATAATATTATACAACAATAAAATTATCTTGAAAATACATTAATTGTTTTTTATTCAAATAATTGATTTATTAATAAGATCTATTTTAATATCATTTTCTT
>CAZMCS010000058.1:0-6374 GCA_964565085.1 uncultured Muribaculaceae bacterium
AAATATATACATCTGATTTAAGTGAGATATCTGGTATTATGATAGCTTCTGATAGAGTATTGGGTTTATCTGGAGGAGGTCATAAAGATAAAAGTGTTATCTTATTTGGTTTCGAAGAATTTGAATATGAGGGTGTTCGTTATAAAGAATTTGGTACTATTGAAACATTAGAAGATTTAAAATATTTCCCTAAGTTAACATCAATAAGAATATATTTACAACCTAATATAGATTTTAATACTATACCGAATAAAGGCAATATTACTAATTTAGGTCTTAGTCAGAATAAAATAAATAATTTAGAGTTTTTAGAAGGATTTAATAAATTAATGTATTTGTCTCTTTCTTCTAATAAAATAGTAAATTTAAAGGGAATAGAATATGCTAACACTATTAAAAGACTTAATTTAAATTCTAATGATGTAAAAGATATTTCTCTTTTAAAAAACTTTAATAATTTAGAGAATCTTGATTTAACTTATAATGAAGTTAAAGATGTAAATTCTTTAAAAGATTTACCAAAATTAAATTATTTATCTTTATATGAAAATGGTATTAGTGATATAACACCTCTTGCTTATATAGAAACATTAAAAGAATTATATTTAAATAATAATAATATAACAGATATATCAGCTCTTAAAGATTTTAAATCTTTTGATAGTTTAAACATAAGTGGTAATCCAATTACTAATTATGAAGTAATAAGTCATATAAAGAATGTAGTAAAATAAAAAATATTGAAATCTTTTAATATTTTTATTATAATATGTTATTAAGAAAGAGGAAACTATGACAGAAATTAAAGATTTAAAATTTATAAGCAGACTTAGTAATGATGAATTAATAACTTTAATTAACATATCTAGGAGTTCTAAAGAACCTAATTTTAGACCAGAAGTGATTAATTATTGCACCAGAGAATATATATCAGGTGGAGAAAAAACTACTTTAATTGATACCGGGAGAGGAAGACATACTTTGTTTCATTATCAAATTACTGATGTAACTATGGATGCATATTTTCCTACATGGCAAAAGTATGGTTCTTATGACGAAGAGTTACAAACATATTTAACTGCGCGCTTTGGAAATGAATATTTAGAATTTTTATCTAAGCGCTCGCTTGTTAGATAATTAATATTTAGAAATAATTTAAATATCAAAAGAGAGGAGAAAATAATGGATTTACAAACACAATTATTAGAATTATATAAAATTGCATTGGAAAATAGTAGACCATTTGATGATGGTTTAGAGATGCCTTATTCTTGTATGACATTAACAAATAATGGTTATCATTTAAGTTGTTTCAAAACAGTTGTAGGAGATATTCAAATTCAATTAAACACTCCAAATTATAAAAGTAATGACGGTTTTAGTTTATATCGTGAAACTACTGGTGAAATAACTGGACATGTCTATGTTGATGGTGAAATCAAATTTATTAAGGAAAAAGATGAAATATGGAGTTCTCAAAATATATATTTAGAACAACTGAATGAGCAAAATCCTCAAGCAGTACAACAGGCTATACAAAGATATAAACTTGAAGTATCAGAACTTACAAAAGATGAAAAAAGAACTGAAAGTTCAAGAGCATATCATACAAAAAGAATGGCTGAAGGTCATGACAGATGGGGCAGACCAATAACAGAAGAAGCTAAAGGTAGAATATTCTACTTGTAAAATAATTAAAATGTGATAGAGTAATCTACACATTTTTTTATTAATTTATTAAGTATTTTAAAAATAACTCTGTAAAATGTTATTTTTATGGTATAATTTACTTCATTGGAAGTGAGTTATATGATTACAGCAACAAATATTAGTTTAATATTTAGTGATAAAAAATTATTTAAAGATATTAATGTAAAATTTTTAAAAGGCAACTGTTATGGAGTTATTGGAGCTAATGGTTCAGGTAAATCGACTTTTTTAAAAATAATGAGTGGTGATTTAGAACCCACTACGGGAGAAATTATTATTGAAAAAGGAAAAAGACTTGCTGTATTAAAGCAAGATCATTTTGCATACAATGAATATTCAATAATTGAAACAGTTATAATGGGACATAAAAGACTTTATGAGATAATTAAAGAAAAAGAAAGATTATATTGTAAGGCAGATTTTAATGAAGAAGATGGCTTAATTGTCGCAGAACTTGAAGCAGAATTTGAAGAATTAGATGGATGGAATGCAGAATATAATGTTCAAGTATTATTAAATGGGTTAGGTGTTGAAGAAAAGAATATAGAAACTAAGATGGCAGATATTAAATCAGGTGATAAGGTTAAAATTTTGCTTGCTCAAGCGTTATTTGGCAATCCGGATATTTTACTTTTAGATGAACCTACAAATCATTTGGATTTTAAAGCTATTAATTGGTTAGAAAACTTTTTAATTGATTATGATAATACAGTTATAGTAGTTAGTCATGATAGACATTTTTTAAATAAGGTGTGTACTCATATTTTTGATATTGATAGAGAAACTGGTAAACTTTATGTTGGTAATTATGACTTTTGGCAAAAATCTAGTGAACTTATGTTAAAACTAGTAAATGATTCAAATAAGAAAAAAGAGCAAAGAATTTCAGAACTTGAAGCATTTATTGCAAGGTTTAGTGCGAATGCTTCTAAATCTAAACAGGCAACAAGTAGAAAGAAATCACTTGAAAAAATAGAATTAGAAAATATAACAGCATCATCTCGTAAATATCCATTTATTAATTTCTCTATTGAAAAATCTTTAGGTAAAGAGTTATTAACTGTTACTGGTTTAACTAAAACGATTGATGGAATAAAAGTATTAGATAATATTAATTTTAGTGTGATGGCTGAAGAGAAGGCAGTTATACTTAGTAAAAATGATGTTGTAGTAACAACTTTATTAGAAATACTTAGTGGTAATATGGAGCCTGATAGTGGAAGTATAAAATGGGGTTCTACTGTTGTAAAGGATTACTTGGCTTTAAATAATGAGGATTTCTTTAAAAATAATAATTTAAATCTTATTGAGTGGTTAATGCAATTTTCGGCTGATAAAACTAATTCATTTATTAGAGGGTTATTAGGAAGAATGTTATTTAGTGGAGACCAACCATTAAAAGAAGTGAAAGTATTATCAGGTGGAGAAAAGGTGAGATGTATGTTTTCAAAGCTGATGCTTAGTGGTGCTAACTGTTTACTATTAGATCAACCAACCAATCATCTTGATTTAGAATCAATACAGGCTTTAAATGACGGATTGGTTAAATATAAAGGTTCAATTTTATTTTCATCACATGACCATGAATTTATTGGCACTATTGCAAATAAAATAATTGAAATAACTCCAAAAGGAGTATTTCAAAAAAATATTAAATTTGATGAATATTTAGAAGATGTAAATATTCAAAAAAAATTAGAGAGTATGTATAGCTAATAGGATAGTGGATAAATAACTATATTATGTTCTTCTTCTATGTTAAACTAGTTATTAGGATGTGATTGTTTTGTATGATGTTATTGTAATAGGTGCTGGTCCTTCTGGTATGATGGCAAGTATTGTAGCATCTTCTAATAAAAGAGTATTATTAATAGAAAAAAATGATATAGTAGGTAAAAAATTAGAATTAACTGGTGGTGGAAGATGTAATTTAACTAATTTAAAAAGTGTTGATAATTTTATTAAAGAAATACCTGTTAATAATAAAGTTTTATATAGTTGTCTTAATAAATTTGGTCCTCAAGATATATATGATTATTTTAATGAGTTAGGTATACTTTTAAAGGTTGAAAATGATGACAGGGTATTTCCTGTTAGTAATAAATCTAAAACAATAATAGATGCTTTATATAATCAATTAATTATTAATAATGTAGATATTCATTTAAATGAAATAGTACAAAAAATAGATATTAAAGATAATTGTAAGCAAGTTATAACTAATAAAGGCATTTATGAATCTAAAAATATTGTGATTGCTACTGGAGGGTGTAGTTATCCTATAACAGGATCAACAGGTGATGGTTATAAATTTGCTAAAAAGATGAATCAAAGAGTTACTGATTTATATCCAGCAGAGACATTTTTAATTTGTAAAGAAATATTACCTTTAGCAGGTATTACATTAGATAATGTAATAGTAAGTATTAATAAAAAACAGGGAGCAGGTTCTATGTTATTTACTCACCAGGGTTTAAGTGGTCCTTCAATATTTAAAATAAGTGAAGAAGTATATAAGGAGTTACATAATAAAGAATATGTTACTATAAGTATTGATTTTATTCCAGATTATAAATTAGAAGAATTAGAAAAAGAATTAAACAATAATATTAATGATAATGTTAAAAATTTTATTAAGAAATTTTTACCTAAAAGGCTAACTGATTACATTATTGATATGTTTAATTATAATAAAACAATAAATAATATATCTTTAATGAATAGGTTAGAATTAATTAAAATTTTGAAGGATTTTAAAATAGATATTAAATCTACTGGTTCTATAGAGCAAAGTTTCGTTACTGGAGGAGGTATTGATATAAAATATATTAATACTAAAACTATGAAATCAACTTTAAATAAAGGTATTTATTTTGTAGGTGAAATATTAGATGTTCATGGTCATACTGGTGGATATAATATTACTATAGCATTAAGTACAGGATATGCTGCAGGAAAAGATATTTATGAATGTATAAACTAATAAATAAAAACCTATATTAACAATATGCTAAATAATAATTTACTTCTTTTTAATTTTGTTGTATAATACTATTCATTAAAAAAGAGGAGAAAAATTATGAAAAATACTTATTTAACTAAAGATAAAATTAAGCAAATTAAAGGAAGATTAATTGGATTAAAAAAAGAAAAAAATGAACTTCTAAAGAATATTAATAATATATTAGATAAGACTATAAGTCCATCATATAAATTTATTATTAAATGCATTTTGGAAAAAGATAATAGAGAATACAGTTATGAAGAAATAGAAGAATTAATATATTCTTTACCTAAAACTTCAGTTAAATATATGAAAGAATATTTGGGTGAAAATAATTATAAATTATTAATAAAGAAAATTTATAAACTTTTAGATATAGTAACAGAAGTAAAAAATATAAATTCAGCTATTAAACTCCCATCATTAGAAATTATATCTGACGCTATTAGAGAAGAAAAAAGCAAATTAGTAAAAGAAAGTATAGAAAAAGAAAAAGAAAATCCTACAGATTTATCAAAGTTTATGATGTTAAAAGATTATGAAGTAGATGATTGTATATGCTCATATACAAAATTATGGTGTTTTATAAATGCATTACCTTTTTCATTAGATCCTAAGAATTCAAGATATATTTCATTAACTAAAAGCCCAATGATGTTAGGAGAAGATACAAAACGTTTTAATCATCATAAAGTGAATAAACCAACAGCTAATGGTCTTGATATTATTAAAGAAATGGGAACTTGGAGTGATACTGTTAGAGCTAGTATCCAATTGAAAAGATTATTAGTAGTGCAATCATATTTAGAGAGAAATTTAGAAGTTTTTCATAAAACAATTAAGGAATTAGAAGGATATGAACATATTAAAACTAATTGTGATAATTTAGTTGTTGTAGCAACTAGTCTTGCACTTGAAGAAGATGTATATAAAAGAAGTCAGACACTTATAAAATTTTATCTTGATTTAGATAAACAATATGGAAACATATATGGGTTTAGAAATGATATAGCTCTTTTCATAAGTTGTTATTTAGATTTTGAAAATAGGTTTGATAGTTATTTACCAAAATTTGATTATCCTGTTACTACAAGTGTTGAAGATGTTTATACTCAAATCGCAGATGGTAATTTTGATGAAGAATTTATGATAAAAAATTATGGTGTTTCATTAAAAAAAGTAAAAGAATTAATAAAATAATAAAATTGAATCTTATAGATTCAATTTTTTAATATATCCATTAATACATTAGCAATATCTGTATTATCATTAGCATTTATAAACAATTCATTATACTTTCCTATGTAATATAGTGGTACTGGTTGATTTGTATGACTTGTACCCTGTATTTTAACACCTGAAGTTTCTAATGGATTTGTGCTTATAATATTAAAATTATCTTTATCAACTAGTAAATCTCCTGTTTCATGGTCTCCAGTAACTAAAAGAAGAGTCTCTTCAGAATTTTTTTCATAAAAATCAAATACGACATTTAATACATCATTAAATTCATATAATTCATATAACAAACTACTTATATTTTGTGCATGTTCAACACTATCAATATTTCCACTTTCAATTACAAATATAAATTTATCTTTATTACTTAAAAAGTTTAAAGATTCTTCTACTTGATCTGATAAGTCAAATTTATCTTCAG
>CAZMCS010000059.1:0-3203 GCA_964565085.1 uncultured Muribaculaceae bacterium
TCCTTCAGGGGGCTGACAATATTCTATTTACTAATATCCTCCACCCATTATTTACTTGATAAATTGTTTATCAGTTACCTCTACTGTTTACCACTGTTTATTAAAAATCTGATTTTTTGTCGCCTAATTGTCGCCTAAAATATCGTTAATCGTAAATAAATATATGTTTAAATTTCTTCTTCATAAACATTGGCCCACTTAGGTGGAGCAAAATCAGACTCTCCTTCTAATTGATCTACTCCCTCATAGTATATTGTATAATAAAGTTTATTTTTTGCTATATCATAACGCTTTCCTTCACTAATTATAGTTATAGTATCTTTTGAACCAGCTGGACCTTCTAATACTTTTTTTCTCATATTTTCTATTTTAGATTTTGAAAGATTATCTATTTTTGACTTTATATTATCTTCATACTTTTCTTTTAACTCTGCTACTTTATAACCGTACATATTATCAAATATTGATTCTATCATAGTATCATCATCTTTTACAAAAATAGTATAACCTATGCCCATCTTAGCCCCTGCAATAACCAAGGTCAAATCATAAATATTGGTTTTTTCTTCATCACTTTCCATCTGAGAAATGTCTATTACATAATCAGAAGCATTAAATTCACTATTAATTTGTTCTTTTATTACAGCCTCAAATTTAACCTTCTTTTCATCGTTACTTAAATTTTTAAGATCAATAGATTGATTTAACCTATGCTCCCTTTCCGAATCCAATAGATTTTCTTTTTGTTCTTGTGAAAATTCTTGTTTTTCAAACATATCGTAATCTGAGCCTATAAAGCAAGCATGATGTGAAAAATATGGGCCAAATTTAACATAATCACCCTGACAATCTTCATTGATTGCAACTACATAACCTAAGCTATAATATTTTTCCCAATTGCCATCTTGAGATATATGTATAGTAAATATAGGTAATCTGTCATTTTTTACTCTAATATAATCTATTGCTCCAAATATAATACCAAGAACTACTATTGAAGCAATAATAATTAAAATAATTTTAATTATTCTTTTCATAAACCTTTTCACTTCCTTTATTCACATGTTAAATCATTATGATGATAAGCAATTATTTCATCTCTTGTATATCCTATTAACTCTTTAGTTCTTATAGGCAAAGAATTATCAATGTCATCACTTGACATTTTAGGTATAGCACAAGCTATTACTGTTTCATATGCTTCTTCACTTATTTTCTTTCCCATTCCATCACAGCCCGGAATATTATCATAGAATTTTTTAATTTCAGCAGATGAAGTTTCTATATTTTCAATAGAAGAAATAGGTCTTATTAAAGTAGCTATTACTTGAACCAATTTCCCTTCAAAAAAAGTATAATCATAATTATCTTTATCATTTTCGTTATATGAAACTGTAGAGTCATCATTTAATACTAATGTACCCTTTTCATCGGCAGTACAAGTTAGACTAGTGTAACAAGGCTCTGTTTTTTTATCACCCAGTTGAAAAGTATATTTTTTGGTGTTGCTATCACAAGTTGAGACAGTATAACCTATACCATAATAAGTAGCACCTTCTTTACTAGGCAAAGAAGCATCTTCAAACCTAGCTATTTCAACATCAAAATAAGATACTGTATGATAAATAAATATAGGCTTTTTACCACTTTTTGCTCTAAAATAATCCACAACCCCAAATATAGTACACAATGCTACTATCGATACTATAATTATTGGAACTATAAATAAGATTTTCAAAATAAATTTTTTCTTTTTCTCTTTTACAATATCATTCATTACAACATCACTCCTAGAATAATTGTATCACAGTTTGTTAATTATTGTTATATGTTGTTTGTTTTTTAGGTAGCAAAAATATTAATCATTTCTAAATTAATTTAAATCTTTTTATATCATTTATAATCTTTTCTAAATTATTTTAATCCAAAAAAATGGAGTCCTCTCTCGAGAACTCCTTCAGGGGGTTTTGGTTGAATACACTCTCACATTTAAATCGTGAAGAGTGATTCGCACAGTATCGCTACCATGCTAATATAATCATATAATGTTTTTATTTAAAAGTCAATTAGTTATTTTCTTTTTTTCCACTTAATAAAAAGTCTATTAATTTTTTATTTTTTTCTTGAATTAAATTAGCAATTCTATCGAATTCTTCCTTATCTTCAACCACTGTAAAATCAGTATTATCTTCTTTATTTGCTTTTACAATTATATAATCTTTAGAACCATCTTCATTTGCTAAATAAAGATAAGTTTCTCCTTTGTCTTCTATTATTTCTGCAATTACATATTTTTTATTATTATCCATTTCTAAAACATCAAATTTTTCATATTTCATATTTAACTTATATTCCTTTCATTACTATCTTCAAAAACCCATGTTGGAAATATTAAATCAGCTGGATTATTACTTATTTCTTCTAAAATATCTCCAATAGTAATTTCACGTGCATCTTTTAAAACATAATTTGACCCAATATCTTTATGAAAATACTTTTTTCCACCTCTTTCAGAAGCAAGTTTGTCATAAGTATGCCCCAATGTAAGTAGATTGACTAAAGTTAAATATGCTGCTACCGCTATGGTTAAAATCCTTCGTAATTTTGCTTTTTTTGCTTTTTCAAGTTTTAAAGCTTTTAGTCTTGCAGCTTCTCTTTTTTTAAAATCATTATTATTTTCTTGAATCCCTCTTAGATAGCCTTCATCTAAACCCATAAAGTCCTCCTATAATTATATTCTACACTAATGGTAATTTAAATATAAGAAAATTCTAATCTAACTTTACATTATGATATATGTTATTCACATCTTCTAAGTCTTCTAACATACTCATAAGTCTGTTAAAATGTTCTAATTCTTCACCATCTAAAGTAACCATTTCTTTAGCGAATTTAGATATTTCATCCATTTCAAATTTAATATCTTTATATTTTTCCTCCAAAGCTTTTTTTATCTTAAATAAGTTTTGCGGTTCAGAATATACAAATATAATTCCATCTTCATTTTCTATATCAGTTACATCTATATCATTTGAAAAAAGTATATCCATTATTTCTTCTTCATTATTACCTTTAAATCCTACTACACATAAATGATTATACATATATGAAACTGAATTCATATTTGCAAGTTTTGAATTTGTTTTATTTAATGCTGTCTTTATTTCACTTATAGTTCTATTAACATTATCTGTTAAACATTT
>CAZMCS010000059.1:3213-6229 GCA_964565085.1 uncultured Muribaculaceae bacterium
ACCTGATGTTGGTTTTTCTAAAAAATTAACACATCTTATAAGCGTACTTTTACCTGGTCCAAAAACTTCATATTCAACTGTTGAATAATCTTCTGTTATACCTTTATTAACTTTCTCTATGTTTCTGTTAATTATATCTGCAGGTATTTGGTCTCTCTTAGCTTTTTCAATTAATCTCTTTAAATTGGGATTACTTAAAGGATCAGAGCCACTTTTGGCCGCCTGATATATTTCCTTTGCATACATTGAATATAACTTTGCCTTTGCTTTACCTGTCTTTTCCATTGAAGCTTTTCTAACTTCATAAGCTCTTCCCATAATTATTCCCCCTAACTTTTATTTAATTATTTCATAAGAAAGTATGGTTATTTTATCATTTTCTTTTCTCATTGTAAATTTATAAGTTACTAACTTATCAATAAATGTACTGTAATTTTGTTCAAACTGATTAATAAAATTCTGTTCATAATTATCATAAAGTTCATTTCCATAAATTTCATCTGCATCAAATAAATAATTTGAAGTTTTGTTAGTGTAATCTGTGTAATTACTATACGCTTTAGAATCAACGCCTCCCATTAAATCATCTGCATAAAATCTTGTCACATTTAATACATAGTTATTATTTTCTTCTTTTATATCTATAAAATGATTATATATAAATTCTGTATCTCCACCATGACCTTCATGTTCTTCATTATAAGTATATGTGTTTGTTAGATTATCATAGTTATATAATATTGTATTATCTTCTAGACAAATGACATCTTCATGAGTAATTGAACCTGCAAATCCAAATGTATTAAATGCTTTTTCTTCTAGTTCTTCTTTAGTAAATGTACTACCTGAAGCTAAAATAAATAATTTTATTTTATTATCCGTTTCTGTAATATAATTATGAACATCCAATACGCTTTCATTTTGTTGATTTAAGATTTTAATAACAAAAAGATTTTCATTTATATAAGCCATTGCCTCTTCTTCTGTTATTTCCTGGTAATCATTTAAAATCTCTCCATTAGGTTTTTCTGGCATTAGATATTCTCTAATCTTATCTGGGTATTTTCCTCCAAAATATAATAAAATACAAAGTATTATTCCAATGATTAGAAATAACGCTAATACTTTCTTCATAACTTCAACTCCTTCTTATAATACAATTATAACCGTATTTTAAGAAATTCTCAATATTAATCTAAATTTATAATTTCTTTTATTATTTCTTCATATACAGGATAATTAATGAAATCTGTTCCTTTATTTTCTTTTAAGAATTCTTCAGAATCAACTTTAGTTTGCATTAATATTTTAAAATCTGTGTTTAAATCCGCTATCTTAAATGTCATATCCCCACTCTGTTTAACTCCAAATAAATCCCCTTCTCCTCTCATCTCGTAATCTTTTTCAGTGATATAAAAGCCATCATTACTTTCAGCAAGCACATTTAATCTTTTATTGTTTTTACTTCCAATTAAGATACATTTACAATCAAATTCATTTCTTCCAATTCTGCCCCTTAACTGATGAAGTGTTGCTAAACCAAATCTATTTGCATCAAAAATAATCATCATTGTAGCATTTTTAATATCTATTCCAACTTCAATAACTGTAGTAGAAATAAGTACATCCAATTCACCATTCTTAAAACTTTCCATTATTCTGTCTTTATTTTCTTTTGAAAGTCTTCCGTGCATAATTTCAGCCTTTATTTTACTGTTAAAATGAGTGTCGATTTTTTCTTTTATATCAGAAACTGTTGTTAAATCCATTGTTTCACTATCTTCTATTAAAGGAGATACTATGAATATTTGACGTCCTAGTTTAATCTCATTACTCATAAGGTCATATACTTCTGAAAGTTCTTTTTCAGTTTTTATAAATGTTTCAATATCTTTTCTTCCTTTAGGTTTAGTCTTTATATTAGAAATATCCATATCACCATATAAAGTTAATGCAAATGTCCTTGGAATTGGAGTTGCAGACATATATAATGTGTCTGGTAAAGAGCCTTTATTTCTTAAATTCGCTCTTTGATTTACTCCAAATCTATGTTGTTCATCTGTAATTATAAGTCCAAGGTTCTTAAATTCAACACCTTCACTAAGTATCGCATGTGTTCCAATAAGAATATCTACTTCACCATTTTTTAACTTTTCATAAATTTCTTCTTTTTCACGTTTCTTTAAACTTCCTATTAAAAGTTCAACATTCATATCAGTATCTATAAGTAAATCTTTTATTGTATTAAAGTGCTGTATTGCTAAAACTTCAGTAGGTACCATTAAAGCAGTTTGAAAACCAGATAAATGATTAATATATGCTCCTATTATACTAACTATAGTCTTACCACTTCCAACATCTCCTTGAAGCATTCTATTCATTCTTGTATTACCTGTCAAATCATCATATATATCCTTTATTGCTTTATTCTGATCAGCAGTAAGTTCAAAAGGAAGTCTTCTTATAAAATCATTAACACGCTCTATATCAATCTTTCTAACATACTCCGGCTTACATTCTTTATTTATATCTTTCAAATAGTTTATCTTAAACATAAACTGAAACAATTCTTCATACTTAAGTTTTAACTTTGCCTGCTTTATATCATTTACATCCTTAGGAAAATGTATCTTTCTAATCGCATCATTTTTAGAAATAAAATTATATCTTTCATTTAAATAAGTAGGAATATAATCAGTTACTTTCAAATTAAAAATTAATGCACTTTCTATAAACTTTCTAATATTTTTTGAAGTAAGTCCAGTAGTTAAATGATAAACACTTTCTATTTGACCATCTTCAATATGTTCAAATCTTATATCAGAAGCAGTAACAGTATTTTTTAGTTCATCCCACTTACCAAATACAGTTATAGTAGCACCTGGTATTATATTCTTCTTTAAAAAACCTCTATTGAATATTAAAACATTAAAGACTTTATTACTTGAATAAACTCTAAACGTTAAACTATTCATTCTATTTCTAAATGCTCTAAATATAGGAACACTATCTACCT
>CAZMCS010000060.1:0-6021 GCA_964565085.1 uncultured Muribaculaceae bacterium
AAAATTACTAATAGTTTTATTTTTCTTGAATTTATTTAATATTTGTAGTATAATTTTTCTGGTAACGAAGGGAGGGTTGTAAAGTGACTCATGTAGATGTAAGAGATGGTAATGTTGAAGGTGCTTTAAAGAAGTTTAAACTTAAAGTGCAGAGAAGTGGTATCCCTTCTGAAATGAAAAAAAGGAAAGAATACGCTAAGCCAGGAATTAAAAGAAGAGAAGCAAAGAAAAATGCTATTAAAAATGCTAGAAAACATAATAGAAATAATAATTATTAATAAGGAGACTTTAAATGACTTTATATGAAAGAATATCTTCAGACATGATAAATGCACTTAAAAATAAGGATAAGGATAGTTTAAATACCATTAGACTATTAAAGAGTGCAATTGACTTAAATAAGATAAATAACAGACTTGATGATATTAATGATGAATTAGTTATTGAAGTAGTTAGCAAGCAAGTTAAGACTCATAAAGAATCAATTGAACAGTTTAAAAGTGCTAATCGTGAAGATTTAGTGAGTAAGTTAGAACAAGAAATAGAATTATTAAATACTTATCTTCCAGAACAACTAAGTGAAGAAGCTATTGAAAAAGAAATAGATAAGATAATAGCAGAATTAAAACCTAATGGAAAAAGCGATTTAGGGAAAGTTATGAAGGAAGTTACAGTTAAATTAAAAGGAAAAGCTGATTTCAAATTAGTTTCAACCATAGTGCAATCAAAATTAAATTAAAGGAAGTGTGAAGTGAAAAAGAAGAAATTACATTTATTATTGGTTTATCCCGATTTTTTAGAAGGAGATGCTTCAAAAAGAAGTGGAGGAGGAAGTTACAGCGAAGGATTGGCTTCAATATCTGCAGTTGTTAAAAAAGGTGGACATAATGTTTCGCTACTTCATATAAATCATGAATTTGAAGAAAAAGAATATAAAGAAAGATATAAAAAGTTTAAAAAAGTTGACATAATTGGGTTTAGTACTAGAACTACTGCATTTGATTATGTAAAAAAATTAATAAAATGGACAAGAGATATTGATAAAAAAGTATTTATAATTACAGGAGGATATCATGCGATATTAGTTCCAGAAGAGTTTTTATCAATTGAAGGTTTAAATGGAGTTTGTTTAGGTGAAGGAGAATATCCTGTATTAGAACTTATGAATAAAATGGCTTCTGATAAAAATTTTTATAATGTAAAAAGTTTTTATTTTAAAACTGATGATAAAGTTATAAAGAATGAAGTTATGCCTTTAATAGAAGATTTAAATGAATTGCCTTTTCCAGACACAGAATTATTTAATTATAAAAATTTAGATTCAACGAAAACTGCCACTGCTTTAATTATGCTAAGTAGAGGATGTATTTATTCTTGTACATATTGTGGAAATTCACAATTTAGAAATGTTTATCCAAATAAAAATAAATATGCTAGATTCAGAAGTCCTGAAAAATCTATTGAACTTATAAAACAGGTATTAAAAAAATATAAAAATATAAAATACATTAACTTTAGAGATGCTATATTTAATATGTTCCCTAAATGGTTTGAAGAATTTATAGATTTATATACAAAGGAAATAAGATTGCCTTTTACTTGTAATTTAAGATTTGATATAGTAACTGAAGATACTGTTCGTAAAATGAAGGAAGCCGGTTGTTATGTGATTGATATAGGATTAGAATCAGGAAATAAGGAAATAAGACATAAATATCTTCATCGTTATACTACTGATGAACAGATGATTAATTGTTCTATGTGGTTTAATAAATATAAAATTACAGTTCTTACTTATAATATTTTAGGGCTTCCATATGAAGATTTACATAAAGCTTTAGAAACTGTTAAATTAAATGCTAGATTAAAAAGCAATCAAATTATTCCAAATATTTTTTATCCTTATCCAAATACCGTTTTAAGAGAAACAGCTGAAAAAGCCGGATTTATTCGAGAAATAACTTCAAAAACAAAAGTGTATATAAAACAACCTCAATTTCCAGATCACCATGTGTTATTTGCAGCTCATTATTTTATGTTTTATGTAAGACTTTATAAATGGTGCTATAAAAAGGATACTAAATTTAGAAAAAATATAGAAAAGATTTTAGATTTTACTTTCACAGGTCCATTAACTCCTAGAAGATTATTAGTATTTTTATGGAACATTAAAAATAGTATAAGAGGATTACTTAAAAAGTTAATTTTAAATCGTTTTCCAAAAATATATATATTTTTAAAAAATAAGAAAAATAGAATAAATGTTAATAAAAAGGTTGCTTAAATAATAAAAGAAGTAATTTTGATTACTTCTTTTAATTTAGTTTTTTTCATATACTTTTTTAGGTGTGTCTAATGATAGAAAATTTTATAAATTATATAAAAGTTGATGAATTTCTTATTGGAATATATAATAGTTCGGTCCATATTTTTAATTATTTAAGAATAATAGATATAAGTAATGATATTATTACTATATTAGTCAAGGAGAAGAAAATAGAAATAAAAGGTCATAATCTTTTAATAAAAAAACTTGATAAGAATGAAATTCTAATTAATGGAAACATAAAAAGGGTTGATTTAATTGAAAAGTAAATCTAAAGTTTTAATAAGAATAAAAAAAATAGATAAATATTATTTAATTAGAATGCTATCTGATAATAATATTTTTTATTCTGATTTCTTATTTGAAAAGAATTCTGCCTTATTTAAAACAGAATATATAAACTTTAATATTTTAAGAAGTTCATTTGGTAATAAAAATGTTAAAATAAAGAAATATTATGGTGAAAAGGGATTAATTAATTTTTTTAAAAAACATTATATATTTTTAATATGTTGTTTATGGGGATATTTAATGCTTTTTATGCTTTCTAACACTATTTTTAATATTGAAGTGATAACTACAGATACTGAAATGGCAAAATTAATATTAAAAGAATTAGATTATAATGGAATAAAAAAATATAGATTTAAGAAAAGTTATCAAGAATTATATGAAATAAAAAATAATATATTAAATAATAATAAAGATAAACTTGAATGGATTGAAATTGAAACATTTGGAACCAAGTATATAGTGAATTTTACACCTAGAATTATTCCTGATGAATCAGATAAAAATGAAGTGCCTCAAAACATAGTATCTAAGAGAGATGCTATTATAATGCATATAGAGGCAGATAAGGGAGAAGTGGTAAGAGAAGTAAATGAATATGTAAGAAAAGGTGATGTCATAATAAGTGGTAATATTATGAGAAATGAAGAAACCTTAGTAGCGCAGGTAAAAGCATCTGGTAAGGCTTACGGAGAAGTGTGGTATACTGTGAATGTTACAGTGCCATATACATATGTTGAATATAAACCAACAGGTGAAATAATAAATCATTATTATATAGATATCTTTGGTAATAAAATGACTCTTTTAGGTAAATATGATACTAAATATGTAATAATTGAAAAAAGTATAATAATAGATAAACCATATTTATTTTTTAAAATAATAAAGGAAAAAAAGTATATTTATGAATACAAGGAATTTAAAGTAACGAAAGATGAAGCATTAAAAGAAGCAGTTAATAGAAGTATAAAAAGCATAGAGGTTAAACTTGATAAGGAAGAATATATAATTGATAAAAAAGTTTTGAAAATTGAAGAATATAGTAGTAAAATAAGTATAGAGGTATTCTTCAAAGTATATGAGAATATTACGGATACTTCAGTTCTAGAAAGAATAAATGAGGAGATAATTGAGTAATGAAAGAAACAGTTGTAACAATACTACAAACTTCTTGGCCAACATTAGTAATATTTTTATCAATAATAACTATAATAAGGATTGCATATTTGAAGCATAACAGTAAGAAGATAATTTTATATAAAGAAATATTCTTTTTAGTTTTTATAGCATATATACTTTTACTTTATCAGTTAGTAACTTTTAGAGAAGCAGAATATGGAAATTGTTCAAATTTGATGCCTTTTAAGGAAATTCTTAGATATGATATAGGAACTGAAGGATTTTATAATCAGGTAATTGGAAATATTATACTTCTTATACCTTTTGGATTTTTTGTAACAGATTATGTAAAGATAACTAAGTTATCTGTTATGTTCTTTTTAACATTTTTTACAAGCGCAATTATAGAAACCACTCAATATTTTATAGGAAGATGCTTTGATATAGACGATATATTTCTTAATGTATTAGGTGGAATTATTGGGTTTCTAATTTACATCGGATTAGCTGCAATAAGAAAGCATTTACCTGGAATATTTCAGAAAGATATTTTTTATAGTTTTATTAGTTTCCTTTTAATATTATTTATAGTATTATATTTCTTGGGAGTATTTGAGTATTGGAGTTTATTTTAAAATATGAATGAATATGTAATTAACACTACAAAAGAGGAAATATCAGTTGAAGATATAAAAAATATATGTAATTTAACTTTTAAAAAACTTAATGTTAAAAAACCTATATTTAATATAGTAATTGTAAATAATAATAAGATAAGAGAAATCAATAAGAAATATAGGGAGAAGGACGAACCAACTGATGTTATATCTTTTGCATTTGAAGAAACATCAAATATTAATTATAAAGATATGAGATTTTTGGGAGAAATATATATATCTATTGATAAAGCAATTAGTCAGGCTAAGGAATATGGACATAGTTTAAAAAGAGAAATTTGTTTTTTAACAGTACATGGTTTACTTCATCTCTTAGGTTATGATCATATAAATGAAAATGATAGGAAGATAATGAGAGATTTAGAGGAGAGTGTTTTAAATAGTTATGATGCCAAGAGATGAGAGGAAAATAAGAGGAACAGGGAGATTGATTGATAGTTTTAGATTTGCAATTAATGGGATAATTGAAGCATATAGAAAAGAACAGACATTTTACATAGTATCTATTATTACTTTGATAGTAGTTATATTAGGCTTTATTTTAAGTATAAGTAGTTTAGAATGGATAGTATTAATTTTGATAATAGGAATAGTACTTTCATTAGAGTTGGTTAATACTTCAATAGAGGCCACAATTGATTTAGTGACACCAAAGTATCATCCGCTTGCAAAAATAGCAAAAGATACTGTAGCTGGAGCAGTACTTGTTTCTTCTTTAGTTTCAATTATATTGGGTTTAATAATATTTTTACCTAAAATATTAGATTTGTTTGTGTAGGAGGTATTTATGAAAGATAAATTAAAAGAATTAATTAAAAATAGTTATGCACCATATTCAGGTTTTCATTTTGCATCTATTGTTGAAACAGAAGATGGAAATTTCTATGGAGGAGTAAATGTTGAAAATTCATCATATGGAGGAACTATATGTGCTGAAAGAAATGCTATTAATAACGCAGTAAGTAATGGAAAAACAAAATTTAAAGCTTTATATTTAATGTTTGATGGAGATCATTTGTGTTTTCCATGTCACATATGTAAACAAACTTTTACCGAGTTTTTTGATGAAAATGTAATATTTAATATAATGAATACAAAGGGAGATATGAAGGTATTATCATATAAAGATATAATGAACACAACTTTTGATAAGGAAGATTTAAGATGAGAAGTGGATTTGTAAGCATAGTAGGTAGACCTAATGTAGGTAAAAGCACATTACTTAATTCTTTTATAGGTGAAAAAATATCCATTATTTCTGATAAACCTCAGACTACTAGAAATTTAATACAGGGAATTTATAATGATGAAGAAACTCAAATAGTATTTATTGATACTCCAGGTATTCATAAACCAAGTCATAAGCTTGGGAATTTATTAAATAGTCAAGCATATTATTCAATTAATGATGTTGATGTAATTCTTTTTCTTGTTGATGCAAGTGAAAAACTTGGTAAAGGTGATATGTTTGTTATTGATAAGTTATCTGACTTGAATAAACCTGTTATTTTAGTCTTAAATAAGATAGATAAACTTACAGATGAAGAGATTCTTAAAAAGATAGATGAATATAAAGATTTATATGAATTTTCTGAAATAGTACCT
>CAZMCS010000061.1:0-2312 GCA_964565085.1 uncultured Muribaculaceae bacterium
GCAACCTTGTGTTCATTCTTGGTTGCTGCGTCACGAATGTTCTTGGAGCAAGGCAAGTGTGATTCCTTAGCAAGCCTAGCTTTTCTTGAGAGCCCACCATGTGTATACTGTCCTGTTGGTTTATCACGATATGGGTTGCCGACCTTAAAGAGTGTTGGCATGTTACCTGTAGATGTGTCCATGTTGCTGAGCCTAGCCAACACTTCCTTTTGTTGCTTGTTCAACAATTTGCGTAGCCTAACAATCATCTTGGCTTCATCTTTAGATGTGTCTCTTCTGAACCGTTCAGCATGAGCATTTCTCATGTGCTCATTAATGATTGCTACTACAGAGTTACCAACCTGTTCAGCTAACTCTTTCATACAAGCAGCCTACCAGTTGGTATACAAGCTTCACCTGACTCCTTCAACAGTTGTTCCATATAACCAGCCCAAAGGAAACAGTCACCATCAACACCCCAGTCCCTGCCCCAACTGTTGTGTAGTCTGTAATGATGTGTTTTAGCACTGTAACCACGACACATGATAGCATGACCACCAACACACTTTCCTGTTGGAGTGATGACACCATGTTCATCAGTCTCACACATTCCCTCATACCAGTTTATCCCGAGAACAACTGGGCCACGGTATCCAACAGCAAGTGCTAAGTCGTTTTCACCAAAAGCCCATCGATACTCTGAGTACCAACCTCTTTCTGAAGCTGCCTTGATAGCACCCAGAACACTTGAGCCTTCATAGTTTTCACCCTCCCATTCATCCAACTGTCTAGCTCTGTGGTAAATAGCTCTAGCAACATCATTTGTAATACCTTTCACTGGTTTAGGCTTGGCTGCTGCCTCATGAGCAACTGCAAAACCAGTACAAGCACCCTCCTGACCTTGATCCAGCCATGTGTTGCAATGACTCCATGTGTATGACCTGCGTTGCTTTGTTGGAATGAGTGCTGTAATAGGAAACTTCCTGCTCCGTTCATCAAAGCTTGCTATTCTGTTGAACACTCTGTCAATCATAATACCCTCCTAAAATGATGCATGTAACACTACAATTCTTTGCCCATCATATCTTATTGCGTTGCCTTTGTCTTTTCCTAACCAAAATTCATGTTTTTCTTTTTTGAGAATGTGGTAATCGCCTTTAGTCCCACTGTCCTTCCATTCGTTTTTAACAGCTTTGGCTATGATATTGTCAACTGAATGTTTTTTGTGAATAAACCCATTTACTGATACATTTTTAGCAGTGTCTCCTTGCATACCCCACACAACAGCTTTGTTTCCAAGAACATTGTGAAATTCGCTTCTAGCCTTCTCATCATACTTTTTGAACTCTTTATCATTTTTACTCTGCTTTCTGTTGACTACTTGTCCTTTCTTTGGCCCATCACCAGGAATTGATGTACCTGCACCATAAGCCATGTCTGAATCTGACCCACTTCCACGTGCTCCACCACCACTTCCTGATGCAAACTGACCATCAGCATCGTGGTTAGGATTGAACTTGACTGTTGTGAGCTTATCAACTAGTGCCTTCTTGATTTTATCAACATCCAATGATAGTTTCATGTGTGACCTCCTGTTCATAATTTTATTACACTATTTCTCCTTTGTCCTATTCTTTCCAAAAGCTAACTCTTATACCATAATGAGTAGCTTTTTCTGGGCTAGCCATTTCTCCTTTGTCATTTAACCTATCCACAAAAGTCCTGGCCATTGTTACCCCTTTTTTGTCTTTCCAAATGTAAGAAAGCGTTAGTTCAGACCTAGGACGTTCACCAAAAGTTTTCTTTGATGCTTTCCATCCTCTTGATTCAAAATCCTTGTGAATAGCTCTTCTTGTAGCAAGCACATCTTTAGGGTCTTTGGTACTTCTTGAGTACACAGCTGATACTTTACCATTAGGCAACTTTTCAGCAGTTAAATTATGCTTCTCCATAAGTTTAGCATCAGCTTCTGTTACATCTCTATGCCTTTCTCCACTACTGCTTGATCCACCCCCACTACTACCACCTCCTGATCCACCGCTGCCTCCACTACCTGATGTAAACCTCCCATCAGCACCATGGTTTGGATTAAACTTAACTGTTGTTAGCTTATTAACCAATGTCTTTTTGATTTTATCAACATCCAATACTAATTTCATGTTTGTCCTCCTTGAATGTACCACAACTGTTTGGCTTTGTCATGTACTGTCTCAAGCACCTGATCCATGAACTTCTTTGCTTCTTCAGGCTTGAGCGGTGGTTTACCTTCTGGCTCTGGTGGCTTCTCTCCAAGCACTCCCATAGTGGTAGGCATGATTGGCTTGTCACCCCAA
>CAZMCS010000061.1:2412-5928 GCA_964565085.1 uncultured Muribaculaceae bacterium
TGGCTTCTCTCCAAGCACTCCCATAGTGGTAGGCATGATTGGCTTGTCACCCCAAGGTACAGGCTCAAGTCCTTTACGTTCACGTACTTCATTAATTGTGTACACACCATTCTTCAGATAAGTATCATCCTCTCGCAACTGTTGCTCTTCATCCTCTGGTACTGGGTTGTCATACATCACGAACAGTCTGCTGTCATACAATGGCATGACCTGCTCATTGATCTTTTCTTCCAACCTCTTGCACCTAGGCAACAACGTGTCCTTGGAATACTGGTACTCACCAATCTTAGCATTTGCTAGATTCACATTCTCAACTGTTATCTTGGAAAGTGGGATACCAAATCCAGCAGCAATCGCTTTCATCATCTCAAAACGGCCTTGCACATAGTTCAACTCTTTGGGAGAGTAACCCACTGGTGAGTATGTCAGGCCTGGTGGCAAAAATATTGTCTTAGACACGTTCTGAATGCCACCATATATCTTGTTCCACTCTTTCCTGAGACGTGACATGTCATCTTTGTTGAGCTTCACGTCCTTATCTGACTGTACAACACCATCAGCACGACCACTATTCTTGAATGTGTTCTCTTCATACTTGTTCATTGCCAAATCAATGTTGTATTGAGCAGCCAATGCTTGTAGTGGTGCCCACCCATAGTACATACTAGATGGGCTTGGAAATCTGAAGTGTATTATCTCTTCAGCCTCAAAGAAAGCATCAGGTGAACCAATGTACCTGTACCCTCTTACGTATTTCTCCCTGTCTGGTATTACTCTCATCTTCTGAGAGGGCACAACCCATATCTCTGCTGGGATGCCTGCACTGTTCTTGAGCAGGTACCAATATGCATTACCAGTAAGCTCCAGAAAGAGTTGTGTGAGTTGCCACAAGTCAAACCTGTTTGTCTGGCTATTCACAGCTGTAAGCAGGTCAAGCCATGGATGTTCAACAACTTCTTCAATATCCTCAGCCGTTTTCACACATCTCAGAGACATGATACCAGCATTCTTGCTCATGAAGTCAAGTGTCTTTGCTGACACAGCCTTGGTCATAAATATTGATTTCATTGTCTTCTTGGGCTTGGCCACAAATAACCTGATAGGGTTTGAAGCCACTGCTGTGGAGTTGATGTTTGAGCACACATACACCCAACTCTTGTAAGCGTTGACTAATGAGTCATAGTCCTCTGGGGTAACAATCCCAAAGTCACTATAATTCATGTTGTTGTTCATCAATGCCATCAAGAACTTGTTCTCTTCTGGAGATACCTGTGGTAATGACTGTGCTTTCCTTAATGCTAAGTCATAACCGAATATTCTCATGTAATCACCTCTCAGTCAAATCAAATATCATTGGTCTTGGATTGTCAGCAGCCCAATTCAAGTACTGTGTAGTCATATCCACTTGGTCATCATGCGCTGCTGATGGAAACGCAGCCATTTCATCTATGTAATCAGATACCCATTCAGCACCTTCCATCAGGTACACATTGCCTGACTCCACCATAGGTGAAGCTGTGTTAGCTCTTACTACTTTGTCAGCATCAGGCATATACCCAACCAGTGGCAATGTTGTAGTGCGTTGTAACTCTTGTAACAGTGACTGCCCTGATGCTTTATCCTCAACTAATACGTAGTCAGGTCTGGGTTTCTCCTTGTCATATAGAGAAATGATCTGTCTCTTCAAGTCAGGATACTGCAGCTTGTCACGCCAGACTTGTTTGAGGAAGTGTCCATGATTGGTTTCGATCCAAGTACCACCAACACTATAGTCATTATCCTGTCCTTTTTTGAAAGCAGTATCCCATGATTGCACTTTCCTGTAGTATCTCTTTGGAGCTAACCTAAAATACTGCCACCATTCTCTTTTGAACAACAACCCTTTGACTAGTGAAGGCTTTTGTTGGTATAATGACTCCCACGTTTTGCTTCCAACCGTTTTCTTGGTTTCCTTTGCCCATCCAGCATTGAACCCACCTTCTGGCCAGAGTGTTTCACCTTCTAACCTTCCAAGAGCATCATTCAACTCTGCAATAGCAGGTAATGATACCACTGTCCACTTGTCTGGTTCTTCTTTCAACACTCTTCCAGCCCAGTCATCCTCATGCCATCTGGTCAATATTCCAATCACAGCACCATCAGCCTGAAGTCTTGTAGCTAGTGTGTTCTTCCATTCATTCCACAGCATCTCTCGGTATGCTTCACTCTCAGCTTCCTGTTTGTTTTTGATTGGGTCATCAATGACTAACAGGTCAGCACCTTCACCAGTGATGGAACCACCTATTCCAGCAGACAGCATTCCACCACGATGACCCAACAACCCCCAGTCTGTACTACCATATTGTGTATCACTCAAGCGTATGTTAAACAACTCCTGACCAAAATCACCAATTTTATCCCTGTTTGCTCTTCCAAACTTGCGTGCAAGCCTATCTCCATAACTGACCTCAATTACTCTCCTGCTAGGCAGCTTGCCAATGAAGTATGATGGAAACGTCTCAGTAACAGTCATTGACTTGCTGTGTCTTGGAGGTAAAAACAGCATTAACCTGTTGATGACACCTTGTTCCAACAGGTCAAGCTTGTCACTTATATAGTCTGTATGTTTTGCTGGTTTGTAAAGTCCTCTGTGAACGTATTCACAGTAGAATGAGAACTTAATCTTGGCCAGACACTGCCACGCCAGCTTTGCGTCTAAATGCCTCAGTGAGAAGTCGTTGGCTTTCTGTATCACTTTTTAACCAGTCCTCAATCTCTTGTTTACTCATGTCAACGTTAGTGTTGATGTTTTCATTTGCGACCTTTGATGTTGGTTCACCCTCTAGCAACAGATACAGCTTCACCATTTTCTCCAAGTCAGCAGCATCAGTGATGAGTGGGTTGCCTTTTGCGTCATGCTCTTTGACTAGCTTTGTCACTGACTTGAGATATGACTCAATTGTCTTCTTGATGTCCTTGGCAAACTTCTGTCTGGTCTGAACCACGTTGTGTACTGCTGAGCTGTCTAGCCTTTTCCTTATCATGTTGTTTCTCTTAGCTAACCTTTTGTCCCAGTCAAACCTTTTGATCCACCTCTGGATTGACTCATCTGACACTCCAAACCTCTGAGCTACTGCCCTCACTGTCCTTTCTCCACCCAAAGAGAACCAAAACTCAAATGCCTGCATGTGTCTGGTTGTCTCAGCCCTTTCCAGATAGGTTATGCTACGTTCTGCTTTTCTTTTTGTGGGGTTTAGATGAGTGCCTTTCAGATTATCATGACGTGTTCTCTGGGCTTTCCTAGTTGGCTTTACAATTGTGATATCGTCTTTCATCACTATATAAAGCCATTTTCAACCCAAATCCCACGATTTACCTCAGAAACTAACTCATTTTTAATGTGTAAAACAGTCTTGGCCAAAACGCTTCTATCCTTTTGAGCTTCTTGTACTTCTTGGCCATTTTGACTCTCGGCTGCTTTATCAATAATAGATTGTAGTTCATGTGATGGAACATAGCCAGCCTCATGGATGAGGG